>NZ_JBEXNO010000002.1:0-270712 GCF_040611175.1 Streptomyces sp. NPDC003036
GCCCTGTGGGCGGCGGGGGGCCCGGGGTCAACCTCCCCCCCCCCCCCCCGCCGTCGGGACGACCTCCGAGCAGGCGGCTCGGCACTTTCGCGATGACCTTACGGGGACACCCCTTTACGAAGAGACGACCGGCTCCGAAGGCGACTCGTCGACCTCCGGCTCCCGCAGCTGCTCGCGCACGTAGTTCCAGACCACCGCGATCAACGAGGCCGCCGGTACGGCGAGCAGGCTGCCCACGATGCCGGCCAGGCTGCCGCCCAGCGTGACGGCCAGGAGCACCACCGCCGCGTGCAGACCGAGACCGCGACTCTGGATCATGGGCTGGAACACGTTGCCCTCGAGCTGCTGCACCACGACGATGATCACCAGCACGATCAGCGCGTCCGTCAGACCGTTCGAGACGAGGGCGATGAGCACCGCGACGAAACCGGCGAAGAGCGCACCCACGATCGGTACGAACGCGGACACGAAGGTCAGGACCGCGAGCGGCAGCACGAGCGGCACCTTGAGGACCCACAGGCCGATGCCGATGAGAACGGCGTCGAGCAGACCGACGAACGCCTGGGACCGCACGAACGCGCCGAGCGTCTCCCAACCACGCTCGGCCACGACCGGGATGTCCGTGGCGAGGCGGCCGGGGAGCTGACGGGCCAGCCAGGGCAGGAACCGCGGACCGTCCTTGAGGAAGAAGAACATCAGGAAGAGCGCGAGCACGGCGGTGACCACGCCGTTGACGACGGTGCTCACCCCCGTGACCACCGCGGTGACCATGCTCCCGATGCTGTCCTGGACACGGGCGACGGCCGCGTCCAGGGCACCGGTGATCTGGTCGTCGCCGATGTGCAGCGGCGGCCCGGCGGCCCACTCGCGCAGCCTCTCGATGCCGGCGACCACCCCGTCGGCCAGTTCACCGGCCTGCGACGCCACCGGAACGGCGATCAGCGCCGCGATGCCCGTGACCACGAGCAGGAACAGCACGGTCACCACCGCGGCAGCCAGGGCCGCGGGCCATCCCCGACGACGCAGGAAGGAGGCCAGGGGCCAGGTCAGGGTGGTGAGGAACAAGCCCACGATGAGAGGCCAGACGACCGACCACATCCGCCCGAGAAGCCACAGCGCCACCGAGGTTGCCAGAAGGACCAACAGCAACTCGACGGAGACGCGGGCCGATGTGCGCAGCGCGGCGGCGGTTTTCGTGGAACTCAACGAAGCAGGCATGGGGGCACCTTATGGGTCGGCCCAACTCCGCCTTCAGCGCGGTGCCCCGCCGCCCGGCTCACGCACAGGGCTTCCCTGCTGTCCCGTGTACCGCCCCGCCTGATCATGGTGCCGGGTTTCCTCCTCGCCGCCCGCGCCGCCCGCGCCGCCCGCGCCGCCCGCGGCGCCGCGGCCGCCGCGGGCCTGACGTACCGCTTGGTGTGCGCTTCGCCGCCCTCCAGCCCCTGCGTATCGTCCGGCCGCCTGATTACCCGGAGGCCATGACCAAGCCCGACACGCCTGACACACCTGACACGCCCGACACGCCCGACAAGAAGACCGAAGCCGAGATCCGCGAGGCCGAGGAGGAGCGCGCCGAGGCCCGGCCGTTCAGCTACCCGCACCCCGAGCGGCGCTCCAACGTCCGCGCGACCCGGCACATCACCAGGGAGGAGGCCGACGCCGACAGCGTCCCCGGCGTCCCCGGCGGCTACGGCACGACTGGGGGCGGCCAGCCGAGCCGTACCAGCAGCGGCGCCGACGAGGCCGACCCCGACCAGCACTGACAGCGGCGCGAAGCGGCGTCGGCGCCGCGCTTCATCCGATGAGGCGGCTGCGGGCCTTCCGGGCAGCATGGCGCAGGAACAGGCGGGGTGATCGGCGTACCAGCAAGCCCGTCACCAGGCCGATCGCGGCACCCCCGGCGACATCGCTGGGGTAGTGCGCGCCGGAGTGCACCCGCTCCACGGCCACGATGGCGGCCGGTACCGCGCAGACCGCCGCCGCCCCCGGCCAGACGCCCGCGACCGCCACGGTGAACCCCACGGCCGCCGCGGTGTGCCCGGAGGGGAAGGAGGAGCTGTCCGGCCGCTCGCGCACGTCGTCGTGGGGGATGAGGTCCTCGGGCGGGCGGCGCCGCGCGGACAGCGGCTTGCACAGCCCGTTGGAGACCAGCTCCGCCGCGCCCATGCCGATGATCCCCGCTGCCGCGGCCGTCCGGCCCCGACCGCCACCGACGGCGGACATGACCGCTGCCGCGGCCCACCACAGCTTCGTGTGCTCGGCCGCGGATCGCGCCTTCGGCAGCACCCGGCGTGCCAGAGGCGACGTCCAATGCGCCGCACGCCGCGTGAGGCGTCGGTCCACTTCTCCCCACTCGGTCACGTCGGCCATGATCGCCTGGTTCCCGCTCGGAACGCGCGCACACCGATCCGTCTGCGGAAGAAGCCCTCCCCGGCTTCGGCCCGGCTCCTGCTCCGCTCCGGTTGCGGGCCGGCGGGCGTGCATGTCCCATGAGCGGGTAGCCGCATGTCACTTGATCGACCGCGCGGTGGACCCGTTTCCGCCCAGGCCGCCGGGAGGCAGGATGCGAGGACCGTGGTACGGGCCGGGGATCGGTGTGCTGGCGGTCCTCACCGCGGTCAGTGCCTGCGGCACGCTTCCCGAGCGACGCGATGAGGTCTCCACGGAAGTCACCCGTTTCGAGCAGGCGCTCGGCGCCGGACAGCGCGAGCGGCTGTGTGCGGCTCTCGCTCCTGCCACCCGGGAGGAACTGGAGCAGTCCGCCAAGACCCGGTGCGTGGAGGCGATCGAGGAGCAGGAGCTTCCGGTGGCCGGTGCCGTACGGGGTGTGGACGTGTACGGCGATCAGGCCCGGGTGGTGCTGGAGCGGGACACCGTGTTCCTGGCGCATTTCCCCACGGGCTGGAAGGTGACGGCCGCCGGGTGCCAGCCACGTCCGCAGCGGCCGTACGCGTGCGAGATCAAGGGCGGGTGAGCGAGCGTGAGGACACTGTTCACCGTGACCCTGCTGGTGATCATCGGTGGTCTGGCGTACTTCATGACGCTGGGGCTGATGCACCGATGAGCCGCGAAACGGAAACCGGCGGGAACACCGCACCGGCCCGGCACCGTGTACGGCGCTTTCTGCGGCACAACAGCCTGGGGCTGTTCTTCATGACGACGTTCCTGCTCGCCCTCGTGGGCCAGGCCGTGGCGGGACATGCGGACTTCAACAACCAGCTCGTCAGCGATGGCATGGCACCCGTCGGCTTCGGCGCGTACCTGACGTCGTCGGACTTCGCCGTCGACGTCACCGAGAACTGGCAGTCCGAGTACCTGCAGTTCTTCCTGTACATCTTCGCCACCGTCTGGCTGCTGCAACGCGGCTCGCCGGAATCCAAGGAACTCGACAAGGCGGGCACCGAGTCCGACAAGGACCAGATGGTCGGCGAGCACGCCAGGGAGGACTCGCCCCGCTGGGCCGCCTACAAGGACTGGCGCGGAGTCGTCTTCTCCCGATCGCTCGGCCTCGTCATGGGTGCCATCTTCCTGCTCTCCTGGCTCACCCAGTCGGTCACCGGCGTCGCGGCCTACAACGAGGAGCAGCTGCGCCGCCTGGAAGCCCCCACCACATGGGCCCACTACCTGTCCTCTGCGGACTTCTGGAGCCGCACGCTGCAGAACTGGCAGTCCGAGCTGCTGGCGGTCGCCTCGATGGCCATTCTCGCCATCTATCTGAGGCAGCGCGGATCCCCGGAGTCCAAGCCCGTCGGCGCGTCGCACGACGCCACCGGCGTCGAAGGCTGAACCGCGTCGTGAACGGCCGCGTCGATCCGGGTCACGGTGCCGACCACCAGCCGGACGCGCTCGGCCAGGACGTCCTGGTACGCGACGACCGCGTCGTCGGACCCGCCCACCAGCTGGTGCGGGCGGACCCGGTGGACGAGGTCCGGCGACGCATCAGCGATTCAGGATTCCCTGAATTCAGGATGCCTTGTATCGTCGTCCCGTGCTGACTGTTGCTTCCGACATCGAGGTGCTGGCCCGGTTCGGCCGCGCGCTCGCCGACCCGATCCGCTGCCGCATCCTGCTCGCCCTACGTGAGGCGCCTGCCTACCCGGCCGACCTCGCCGACAGCCTCGGGATCTCCCGAACGCGGCTGTCGAACCATCTGGCGTGCCTGCGGGACTGCGGCCTGGTCATCACCGCGCCCGACGGCCGCCGCACCCGCTACGAACTCGCCGACGAACGCCTCGGCCACGCCCTGGACGACCTGCGCACCGCCGTGGTGGCCGTCGAGACGGACCGCACCTGCTCGGACGCCGACACCCAGGGGTGCTGCTGATGACCGCCGAGATATCGCTGTCCCTCGGGCCGTCCCCGGCGCGCCGCGACGCGCTCGCAGGCCGCATACGCCTGCTGGTCGCCGCCACCATCACCTACAACGTGATCGAGGCGATCGTCGCCCTCACCGCCGGCACGCTCGCCTCCTCCACCGCCCTGATCGGCTTCGGCCTCGACTCGGTCATCGAGGTCTCCTCCGCCGCCGCCGTCGCCTGGCAGTTCTCCGCCCGCGACCACGCCGCACGCGAGGCGCGCGAGCGGCGCACCCTGCGGATCATCGCGGTGTCGTTCTTCGCGCTCGCCGCGTACGTCACCTTCGACGCCGTCCGCGCGCTCACCGGCACCGGGGAAGCGGAACGATCGGTCCCCGGCATCGTCATCGCCTCCCTCTCCCTGGCGATCATGCCGTTCCTCTCCTTCGCCCAGCGCAAGGCCGGCCGCGAACTCGGCTCCGCCTCCGCGGTCGCCGACTCCAAGCAGACCTTGCTGTGCACGTACCTCTCCGCCGTGCTCCTGGTCGGCCTGCTCCTCAACGCCACCCTCGGCTGGTCCTGGGCCGACCCCGTCGCCGCCCTCGTCATCGCCGCCATCGCCGTCAAGGAAGGCCGCGACGCCTGGCAGGGCAAGGGCTGCTGCGCGCCCTCCACCGCTGCGACGGCCTCCGCCGACGCCGCAGACGCGTGCGGCAGCTGCCGTCCGGGATGCGCCTGCTGCACGCCCGCATCCGGGCCGAAGCGGTGAGGGGCTGGACCTGGGCGGCACTCGCTCTCGCCCAGCGCGTAGCTCCGCTCGGTCCTCGTACGTACGCCGATATGAGGGCTCCCTCCACAGGCCGGGCTGGTACAGGGGCGGCACGGCGCCGACGGCGGCGACATCGAGCAGGAACGGCTCGACCGGGTGCTCGCCCGGCGGGAGGTCCACGGCGCGGAGGATGACGTCGCCGCGCCGGCCGCGCGTATCCGATACCGCCCCGGGCGGCACCTGGCGAGGCCGGCGGTGTGAGCTCGTACCACACCCGTTCACCGCGCAAGCCGACTCCGGCGGCCGGAGGTGGGGGGTGGGGACACGGATATCAAACTCCAGTCCCGGGCTGGATGCCGGGGACCTTCCCACCCACCCCCCATGGCCGCGAGTCCCTCACGATCTCCGTCCGGCCCACCACTCCGCACGGTATCCCGAGGCGGCACTGACAACGCGGTTACGGGACAAGCCTCAGGCCCTACTTCCCTGAGCGGCGATTTTCGCGAGCAGTTGCTTGTCCAGCAGGAGCAGGGCGGTCAACGAATGCCGGGCCGCCGCCGCCAGGAGGCCGAGGTCGGCCGCGCGGCCGTGGTGATGATGGTGGTGGTGCGAGGTCTCGCGGAGGGATTCCTCGAGGTCGGTCAGCGGCCGGTCGAAGCCGCCGCACATCACGGCGGCCGTCCGGAGCGTGGACCAGGTCCGCGTCGAGGTCCTGGTCACCGCCGGTCTCCAGGAGCGCGGGTATGAGGTTGCTGATGTGGAGCAGGCTGTGCAGCCTGCGCACGAGCGGGGGCCAGCGGTCGTCGGGGGTGTCCGGCGCGCTCCAGACGGTGCGCGCCGCTTGTATGTCCTGGTGCAGTTCCCGAGCGATCCGGACTTCTGCCGGGCGCGCCGGCTGTGCCCTCAATGCCCAGGCGATCCCGGCGTCCGTGGCCGCGTCGTAGGCGGCCAGCCGGAGTCGCACGAAGTGGTCGGGTGACGCGCATGCGTCGATGCCCTTGGTCAACCGAAAGTCGTCCACGGGCGGACCGTATCGACACGCCGCGGGGTAGCGCACCGGTGCGGGCGAAACCCGTCTCCCTGTGGTCAGCGCGGTGAGCTGTGCGGTGGAGTGACGCGGACAGAGAGGAACTCGGTCTGGAAGCCGTCCGGCCACTCGTCGTCGTCCAGCATGTAGTCATCGATGACGAAGCACTCCGGTTCGTCGGCGAAGCCGGGCAGGAGCCGCGCTTGGTGGATTCGCTCCTCGGCCTTGGCGCGGGAGGAGTAGACACCGAGCAGCTTGGCGTCGTCACCGTCCTGCTCGCTGATGAACACACTCTCGCCATCGACGTGCAGGGTGGTCCGATCGGCACCCGCTTCGTTCCGATGCCGGATGTGCCACAGCAGAGAGACCATCACCGAGGCAGGCTACCTTCGAGCCGGCCGCCGAAGGCGAGCGGCCGCAACGGTCGCGGCTGGACCTTGATTGCCGCCCACCTGCTCAAGGTTCACAATTGAGTCAGGTTGGGCATTCGGGGGCGCGTCTTTCCGCGAAGGAGCGCCCGATGCATCCCGCTGCTCTCGTCGGTGCCGCCGCCGGCCGCATGGCCCACTTCGCCGTCTCCGGTGTGATCGGTGGACTGATCTTCCGCGGAGCGGCCAAAGCCGCGCCCACGGTCAAACCCGCTGCCCGCAAGGCGCTCGTCGGCAGCCTCGCCGGCGGAATCGTGGCGGGCCGGTGGCTGGGCTCCGCGGCCGAAGAGGCACGGCTCAAGGCGGGCGACATGCTCGCCGAGGCCCGCTCCTCGCTGGGCGAGGAGGCGCCGCCCCCGTCCGCCGTCAGCGTCGACGGGCACGACCACGACCACGAGCACTGACCATGTCCGACATCGCCGTCCGCTCCGTCGCCGCCGGCCGGGTCCGGCTGACCGTGCCCTGGCTGCGCGCCCGGCCCGGCTGCGCCGGGCTCGTCGACGACCGGCTCGCCGACGTACGGGGCTTCCGGGCGCTGCGGATCTTCCCCCGTACGGGGAGCGTGGTGGTCTGGGTCGCACCCGATCACCTCGACGTGGACCAGCTCGTGGCCGCCCTGGACGAGGCGCCACCTCCCACCGCCGCGGCCAAGGCGAGCCGCGCGATGCCCGACTCCTCCACCGGCGAGGTCGCCCGGCTGGTCGTCGGCGGAGCCGTCCTCGCGCTCGTGGCCGTACACCGGCTCCTGCTGCGCCGCCCGCCCTGGTCGGCCGGCGCTCCCCTCGGCGTCCTGCGCGTGGCCACCGTCTTCAGCGGGCTCCCCTTCTTCCGCGGCGCGCTCCATACAGTCCTGGGCCGCCGCTACCCCGGTACGGACACCCTGGTCACCGCCGCCACCCTGATCTCGCTGGTCCTGCGGGAGAACGTGGTCGCCCTCACCGTGCTGTGGCTGCTGAACATCGGCGAGTTCCTCCAGACCCTGACCCTGCGCCGCACCCGCCGTGCCATCGAGGAGCTGCTGAGCGTCGGCGAGGAGCGGGTCTGGCTCGTACGGGACGGCGTCGAGATCGAGGTGGCGCTGGAGGACGTCGCGACGGGCGACCTGGTGGCCGTCTACGAACACCACAGGATCCCCGTCGACGGCACCGTCGTCTCCGGCGAGGGCCTGGTCGACCAGGCGGCCATCACCGGCGAAGCCCTCCCCGTCTACGTACACGAAGGCACGGACGTCTACGCGGGCACCATCGTCACCAACGGATCGCTCACCATCCGCGCCACTTCCGTCGGCCGCGACACCACCGTCGGACGCATCATCAGCCGCGTCGAAGAGGCCCAGGCCGACCGCGCGCCCATCCAGACCGTCGCCACCCGCTTCACCCGCCGCTTCGTCCCCGTCTCCTTCGCACTGGCGGCAGGCACGTACGCGCTCACGCGTGACGCCCGCCGCGCCATGACCATGCTCCTCATCGCCTGCCCGTGCGCCGCGGGGCTCGCCACCCCGACCGCGATCAGCGCGGCCATCGGCAACGGAGCCCGCCACGGCACCCTCATCAAGGGCGGCACCCACCTGGAGGGCGTGGGGCGCGTCACCGCCGTCGTCTTCGACAAGACCGGCACGCTCACCCTCGGCCGCCCACTCGTCACCAGCGTGGTCACCTTCCACGAGGAGTTCACCGCGGACGAGGTGCTGAGCCTGGCCGCCTCCGGCGAGCTGCACGCCCGTCATCCGCTCGCCGAGGCGATCGTCCGCCGCACCGAGGAACAGCACCTGCACATTCCCATCCACCAGGCGTGCGAGGTCGTCCTCGGCATGGGCATGCGGGCCGAACTGGACGGCAGCCGCCTGCTGGTCGGCAGCCCGGCCCTGCTGCGCCGCCACGGCATGCACCTGCCCGACGAGGCCCAGGCATGGACGGAACGGCTGCGCGCGCAGGGCGAGACCGTCATCTGCCTCGCCCACGACGACGACCTGATCGGCATGCTGGGCCTGTCCGACGCCGTACGCGGCGGAGCCCACACCGTCGTCCGCCAGCTGGAGGACCTCGGCGTGCAGCGCATCGTCCTGCTCACCGGCGACGCCCCCGAGACGGCCCAGGCGGTCGCCGACACCCTCGGTATCACGGAGGTCCACGCCCATGCCCTGCCCGAAGGCAAGCTCCAGCTGATCCGCGACCTCCAGGACGAAGGCCACTTGGTCGCCATGGTCGGCGACGGCACCAACGACGCCCCGGCCCTGGCCCTGGCGGACGTCGGCATCGCGATGGGCGCGCACTCCTCGCACGTGGCGCTGGAGACCGCCGACATCGCGCTCGCGGGCAACGACCTCCAGCAGGTGGCCGCCGTCGTCGAACTGAGCCGCCACACCCTGCGTGTGGTCCGCCAGAACTACGGCCTGGCCATCGGCGTGAACCTGCTCGGACTGGGCGCCGGCGCCGGCGGCTCCATCAACCCGGTCGTGGCCGCCCTGCTCCACAACACCAGCAGCATCGCCGTCGTCGGCAACTCCGCCCGCCTGGTCAACCACACCCCGCGCCTGCCGAGCGAACGCGGACCTGCCCTGTTCGCAGCGCCGCTGGAGGGCCGCCGAGTGATCTGATGCACTCGGGCGGGGCCTCCCGACTGCTGGACCGGGCCGGTGTGTTGCCTCGTCGGCCTCCGGGTCGCACAGGGTCCGCATGCAGGACAGCGGGACGCGGGACGCAGCGTCGCATGTCGCGGTGTCCGACCCGCGGTGTCCGACCGCTCCCCTCCCGCTCCCCTCACACGCTGCGGAGCAACTCATCCAGCGGGGCCGGTACGCCGTCGGGGCGGAGGCCCTCCACCAGAACGCGGCCGTAGTGGATCTTGCGGCCCTTCTTCGTGCCGAGGAAGCGCCGCGGTTGCTGCTCGGGAGCGCGGCCCTGCCGGGCGGGCTCGACTCCGAGGGCCGCGCGATCCTGACCGTCCACGTCGGCGCCCGGGTGTACGACCCCGGCCTGGGCCGGTTCCTGAGCGTCGACCCGCTGCTGGAACCGGGCAACCCGTAGTCCCTCAACGGCTTCGGCTACGGCCAGGGCAACCCGTTCGCCTTCCCGGACCCGTCCGGGATGAGCAACATGGTCACGTGCAGCGGCAATGAGTGCAGCGACGAGATCCGGTTCGTCGAATCGCACTCGGCGCCCGACTTCCGCTCCGGGCAGACGGGGGAGGAGAAGTACCCCAACTACCCGAAGTCCTCGAGCCAGAAGGTCACCATCCAGGCGAAGCCTCCGATCGGCATGTCGGCGGCGGACCGGGCGGCCTGGGCCGCGGCGCTGAAGAAGGTGCAGTCGAAGAAGAACTTCTTCGCCAACGGTGCCGAGACCGACGACGGGCTCGCCGCGATGAGCGAGCTGTTCTGGACGACGTTCTGCGCCAAGGCGAAGAGCTGCCCCAAGGACAAGCCGTCCGCCTCCTCGGTCACCGACTTCGGGCTGCGCCTGTGGGACACCGGCTTCGGCATGAAGCTGGAGCCGCATGGCCGTCGGCGCGGTCGCCGGTTTCACCGCGCTCCAGGCCATGGAACGGCTGATGAACCCGGAGCTGCGGGGACAGACGCCGGAGTACGTCGACGAGCTCGCCAAGAAGGCGGGCATGTCCTCGGCACCGATGAACCCGACGGCCGCGACCGGCGGCAAGGGCACCCGGTACTTCGTCCCGGGCGACCCGGACGTGATGCTCTTTTTGAACCTCTCGAAGGAGAGCCTCGCCCTGATCGGAAAGGCGCTTCACCTGGCCCGCGGGTACGACGAGGCCGCCTGAGCCGGGGAGCCGTACGGGCCCCACCCGATCGCCGCACGCGGCCCTCGGGTGGGGCCCGTACGCATGAGCGGCGGTCCTGCTCGGCCCGGATGAGCCGCGGCCGCCCGCGCGCTCGACGACGGTCCGGCCTTCCAGCGCCGGTCCGGTGGTGCCGACGAACCCCGTGTTCACGACCAGGGCGAAGTCCACGCCCGCCCGCCGCCAGGCCGCTGCGGCGCGCGGCTGCAGCACGCCTGTCGGACCCGGGTCCTGGAGCGCCTCCGCCGTGCCGGGAGCGTTCGCGAACATCTCGGCCGCCGTGAGCGACAGGCGCTCCGCCTCGCGCTCACCGCCGCGGTTGGCCTGCACGACCAGGGCCGTCACCGCGGCGGCCCGAGTGAAGCCCCGGCTCGGGGGCACGCGTTTTCCATGGGAGAGCTGAAACCGTGGGAACGCGCGATCGAGCACCTCGAGCAGGCGCTGCTGGCCAGGGTCTTCGGGAAGGAACCGGTGGAGGTCGTGGACGCCCTGCGCCGGGAGTGCGACGACCACGCGGTGGTGTGCAGCCACAGCCGGGTCGTGGTGCCGAACGTCTACATCGTCGAACTGGCCGACGCCGTGCACGCCGAGATCGACCGCTGCGCGCAAGCCGTGGGGCAGGAGCTGACCGACTCGCTGGCACGGCATGGCGAGCGGTACGGCTACGAGTGGGCCGGCCCGCTCACCGTGCATGTCACCGGATCGGCGCACGTGCCCAACGGCCGCTACCGGGTGACGTGCGCCCCCATGCCGCGTATCAGGGCGGACGTACTGAGGGACGACATGCTCCAGGACCCCGGCGCCCAGGGGCTTTGAGCGCACGGCCAACTACGGCCTGTCTCCCGGAAGTGCAGTGCGCCGGGTGCTGCATGCCGGATCGATGACCTGTGCCGGCGTCGGCGGCATGGTGGGAAACTTCGGGCCATGCCCTCACCCGGGCTCAGTGACCTGGACCATCTCCGGAAGATCGAGCGCCTCGCCAACCGCGCCAGGTGGAGGCATCCAACGAAGGATGGTTCTCGTTCCAGGCAGACCCGGAAGAGGCGACACCACTCCATCGCAGTGTGAACGTTGCTTGCTCGGGCTCTGCGCCACTACCACCGGACCCGGCGACGTACGCCGTCCCGGCGGGCTTCACGCACCAGGACGTGCAGAACGCCCTCGACCGGGTCGGGACACCGCGGTCCGGCTACGGGCCTGGCGCCCGGTCCCGGCGACGACCGCTCACGTCATAGGCCCGACGGAAGCCGGCCCCCGGGTTCCTGTCGGGCGGGTTCCACCCGGGGTGGGTCGTGGTGAGCGCCGGGGGCCGTCGGCGTGGGGCGGGCGCCGGTGCGGGTGGCTCCGATTCCGGCGATCACGACGAAGGCGACGCCGGCCGCGGGGGCGAGGCCGGGTATCTGGCCCAGCACCAGCAGGCCGGCGAAGACCGCGATGGCCGGTTCCAGGCTCATCAGGGTGCCGAAGGCGGAGGTGGTCAGGCGGCGCAGTGCGAGGAACTCCAGGACGAAGGGCAGTACGGCGCTCAGGGCGGCGAGCCCCAGCATGGCTCCGAGCAGCTTCCACGTGACGTGTTGCAGGTCGGAGGGGGCTGCGACGAGGAGGCCGATGAGGCCGGCGACGGGCATGGAGATCGCCAGGCCGCCGAGGCCGGTCACCGAGTCGCCCACGTGCTGGGTCAACAGGATGTACGCGGCCCAGCAGGCCGCGGCGGCCAGCGCGAAGCCCGCACCGACCGCGTCGATGCCGCCGTGCCAGGGTTCGGTCAGCGCGACGACGCCGACGGCCGCCAGGGCCGTCCAGCGCTTGCGACCGCGGCCCGGGCCATAGAGGGAGACGGCGAGTGGCCCGAGGAACTCCAGCGCGCTGGCGGTGCCGAGCGGCAGCCGGGTCACGGCGAGCATGAAGAACACCATCATGCCCGCGCTGACCGCGCCCAGGACGGCACACGCCAGCAGGTCCCGGCCCGTGTGGTCCCGGAGGCGGGGCCGGACGAGGACCAGCAGGAGGACGCCCGCCCATGCCAGCCGCAACCCTGTCGTGCCCAGCGCGCCGAGCCGGTCGAGCAGCGGCACCGAGAGCGCCAGGCCGAGCTGGATGGTGGACATGGAGCAGACGGCCATGAGGGCACCGGTGGCGGAGCCGGGCAGGCCGGACCGGCGGGCGCGGAGACGGGGGCGGGGATCCAGGGGCGTCATGGCCTCAGTAGAGGACACCGCGATCGTTCACGTCCACGTGTCGATCCTTAACATTCCGTTCGGGAATCCTGGACAATGGGCGGTATGGAGACACGGCGACTGCGGATGCTGGTGGAACTGTCCCGGCTGGGGTCCATGCGGGCGGTGGCCGACATGCTGGGTACGACCACCTCGACGGTCTCGCAGCAGATCGCCGCCCTGACCGACGACATGGGCACCGCCCTGATCGAGCCCCACGGACGCCGGGTCCGTCTGACCCCCGCGGGCCGCAGGCTCGCCGAGCACGGGGTGACGATCCTCGCCGCCGTCGAGGCGGCGCGCCACGACCTCGCCCCGGAGAGCGAGCCCAACGGCACGCTGCGCGTCGCAGGCTTCGCCACCGCCATCCGCACCCACCTGCTGCCCGTCATCACCACCCTGTCCGGCAGTCACCCCCGCCTCCATGTCCTGATCCGCGAACACGAACCCGCCGAGGCGCTCCAGCTCCTGGCCGAGGACAGGGCGGACCTGGCTCTGACGTACGACTACAACCTGGCGCCCGCGACCGTGGACCCCGCCGTGCGCGCCACGGCCCTGTGGACCGCGCGCTGGGGCCTGGGCGTCCCGGTGGAGGCCGAGGTCCGGGAGGGGACGACATCGGAGGTCTTCGCCCAGTGCGCCGGGCGTGACTGGATCGTCAACTCCCGCAACACCGCGGACGAGACGGTCATCCGCACCCTTGCCTCCATGGCAGGTTTCACCCCGCGCATCACCCATCAGGCCGACAGCCTCGACCTCGTGCAGGGCATGATCACCGCCGGGCTCGGCGTCGGCCTGCTCCCCATCGGGACCGTCACCCTCCCGGCCGTACGGCTTCTTCCGCTCACCACTCCCGACGTCGAACTGCGCGCCTACGCCGTCGCCCGCCACGGCCGCCTGGACTGGCCTCCCCTCGCCCTGGTGACCGAACACCTCCTCCAGCGGTCCGCGGGGGAGCGTGGACGTACGTCAGCGGCGCCCTGACCGCTTGGCCGACCATGCGGCCGCCGTCGGCGCGGTACGTGCGATGCGTCGAGTGCCGCAGATGTCGACTGCCGCTTAATGAAAGTCAAAAGATAAGTAATGACAGAGCCCTTGACCGCTCGTGTCGTTACGGGCATGGTTCCGGAGAGCGCTCTCCCGTTGCGTTCTCGTGTCCAAGGAGCCCCCCCATGACCACAGTTGGCATACCGTCAGTGGCGCCACCGGCGCCACGCAGATCCGCCCGCCGAGGTGTCGTCGGCGTGGTGGTCACCGCCCTCGCGGCCGCCCTTCTCGCCTTCGCCCCCGCCCACGAGGCCGAGGCCGCACCCGTACTGCTGTCCCAGGGCAAGCCCGTCACGGCGTCGAGCCAGGAGCACGCCGGTACACCGGCGAGCGCGGCGGTCGACGGTGACACCGGCACCCGGTGGTCGAGCGCCTTCTCCGACCCGCAGTGGATCCGTGTCGACCTCGGTACGACGGCCACGATCAGTCAGGTCGAGCTGCGCTGGGAGGCCGCGCACGCCAAGGCGTACCGCATCGAGACGTCCCAGAACGGAACGGACTGGACGACGGCCTACTCCACCACGTCCAGCACCGGCGGCACCGAGACGCTGAACGTCTCCGGGACGGCCCGCTACGTCCGGATGCTCGGCACCGCCCGCGCCACCGGATACGGTTACTCGCTCTGGGAGTTCAAGGTGTACGGCTCCACGGGCGGCGACGGCGGCCCGACCCTGCCGGGCGGCGGGGACCTCGGCCCGAACGTGCACGTCTTCGACCCGTCCACCCCCGGTATCCAGGCCAAGCTGGACGAGGTGTTCAAGCAGCAGGAGTCGGCGCAGTTCGGCAGTGGCCGGCACGCCTTCCTCTTCAAGCCGGGCACGTACCACGGCCTCAACGCCCAGATCGGTTTCTACACCCAGATCGCGGGCCTCGGGCTGCGGCCCGACGACACGACCATCAACGGTGACGTGACGGTCGACGCCGGCTGGTTCAACGGCAACGCCACCCAGAACTTCTGGCGGGCCGCGGAGAACCTCGCACTCAACCCGGTCAGCGGCACCAACCGGTGGGCGGTGTCCCAGGCGGCGTCGTTCCGTCGCATGCACGTCAAGGGCGGCCTGAACCTCGCGCCGAACGGTTACGGCTGGGCCAGCGGCGGCTACATCGCCGACACCAAGGTCGACGGGCAGATCGGCAACTACTCGCAGCAGCAGTGGTACACCCGTGACAGCGCGATCGGCGGCTGGTCGAACTCCGTGTGGAACCAGGTCTTCTCCGGCGTCGAGGGTGCCCCCGCGACCAGCTTCCCCGAGCCCCGCTACACCACCTTGAACACCACCCCGATCTCCCGTGAGAAGCCGTTCCTCTACCTGGACGGCAACGAGTACAAGGTCTTCGCGCCCGCCAAGCGCACCGACGCGCGCGGCACGACCTGGGCGAGTGGCACTCCGCAGGGTGAGTCGATTCCGCTGAGCCGGTTCTACGTCGTCAAGCCGGGAACGACCGCCGCCACCATGAACGCCGCCCTGGAGCAGGGCCTGCACCTGCTGTTCACCCCGGGCGTCTACCACGTCGACCGGACCATCAACGTCAACCGGGCGAACACCATCGTGCTCGGCCTCGGCCTGGCCACGATCATTCCCGACAACGGGGTGACGGCGATGAAGGTCGCCGACGTGGACGGGGTCAAGCTCGCCGGCTTCCTGATCGACGCCGGACCGGTCAACTCCCCGACCCTGCTGGAGATCGGCCCGCAGGGCGCCGCCGCCGACCACGCGGCCAACCCCACCACCGTCCAGGACGTCTACATCCGGATCGGCGGCGCCGGGCCCGGCAAGGCCACCACCAGCATGGTGGTCAACAGCCACGACACGATCATCGACCACACGTGGGTGTGGCGAGCCGACCACGGCGAGGGCGTCGGCTGGGAGACCAACCGCGCCGACTACGGCGTGCGGGTCAACGGCGACGACGTGCTGGCCACCGGTCTGTTCGTCGAGCACTTCAACAAGTACGACGTGGAGTGGTACGGCGAGCGCGGCCGCACGATCTTCTACCAGAACGAGAAGGCGTACGACGCGCCCAACCAGGCCGCCATCCAGAACGGCACCACCCAGGGATACGCCGCCTACCGGGTGGACGACTCGGTGGACACCCACGAGGCATGGGGCCTGGGCAGCTACTGCAACTACAACGTCGACCCGAGCATCCGCCAGCACCACGGCTTCAAGACCCCGGTCAAGCCCGGGGTGAAGTTCCACAGCCTGCTGGTGGTGTCCCTCGGCGGCATGGGCCACTACAACCACGTCATCAACGACACCGGAGCCTCCACGGTCCCCGCCGGCACCTCGACCGTACCGTCCACCGTCGTGTCCTTCCCCTGACACCCGGTCCACCGGCCGCCGGATGATCCGGTGCGGACCGGCAGCGATTCCCCTCCGGCCCGGGTGACATCCCCGCGACCCGGCCCGGAGGGGCCACCACCCGGTGCATGAACGCGAACGGTTCGCACCGCGCACCGCCTGAACGCCGACCGCGCCGTCCCGAGCCGGGAGCGCCGTCGCGACCATGCGCCGACGGGCGCCGGGATCCCCTGGAGAGCGCCCCCGGCCCCGCCCGGCACTCCGACCCGCCAGGAGAAGATGTGTTCAGAGCCCCCTCACCACCTGCCCCGGCCCGCCGCCGCGTCGGCGTCCCGCTACTGGCCCTCGGCGCGCTGGTGGCGTCGACGCTCACCCTCGTCGCCCCGCCCGCCCAGGCGGCGGACACCCTGCTGTCGCAGGGCAGGCCCGCCACCGCCTCATCCCAGGAGGGAGACGGATACGCCGCGTCGGCGGCCTTCGACGGCAACCTCACCGGCACCCGCTGGGCCAGCCAGTGGAGCGACCCGCAGTGGGTGCAGGTCGACCTCGGGCAGCGGTCGAACCTGAGCCGTGTCGTCCTGACGTGGGAGGGCGCGTACGGCAGGAGCTATCAGATCCAGGCGTCCGACAACGGCACCGACTGGCGGACGCTGAAGACCGTGACCGGCGGTGACGGAGGCACCGACGACCTCGCCGTCTCCGGCTCCGGCCGCTACGTCCGGATGCTGGGAACCGAACGGGCCGGCGGCTACGGCTACTCCCTGTGGGAGTTCCAGGTCTACGGGAACACCGACGGAACCCCTCCGCCCGTCACGGGAGGGGCGGTGCGGGTCACCGGCTCTCAGGGGAACTGGCAGCTGACCGCCGGTGGCCAGCCGTACACGGTCAAGGGCCTGACCTGGGGCCCGTCCGTCGCGGACGCCCCGAAGTACATGCCCGATGTGAAGTCGATGGGTGTCAACACCATCCGCACGTGGGGGACGGACGGCTCCACCAAGCCGCTGCTGGACTCGGCGGCCGCCCACGGGATCCGCGTGATCAACGGCTTCTGGCTCCAGCCGGGCGGCGGCCCCGGCAGCGGCGGCTGCGTGAACTACGTGACCGACTCCACGTACAAGAACAACATGCTGGCCGAGTTCGCCAAGTGGGTGGAGGCTTACAAGTCGCACCCCGGCACCCTGATGTGGAACGTCGGCAACGAGTCGGTGCTGGGCCTGCAGAACTGCTACAGCGGCACCGAGCTGGAAGCGCAGCGCAACGCCTACACCTCCTTCGTCAACGACGTGGCCAAGAAGATCCACTCGATCGACCCGGACCACCCGGTCACCTCGACCGACGCCTGGACCGGTGCCTGGCCGTACTACAAGCGCAACGCGCCCGACCTCGACCTGTACTCGATGAACTCCTACGGCGACATCTGCAACGTGCAGGAGGACTGGGAGGCGGGCGGCTACACCAAGCCCTACATCATCACCGAGGGCGGGCCCGCCGGTGAGTGGGAGGTGCCGGACGACGCCAACGGGGTCCCCGACGAGCCCACCGACGTGCGGAAGGCGGACGGCTACACCCAGGCGTGGAACTGCACCACCGGCCATCGGGGTGTCGCGCTCGGCGCCACCCTCTTCCACTACGGCCTCGAGCACGACTTCGGCGGTGTCTGGTTCAACCTCGTGCCCGACGGTCTGAAGAGGCTGTCGTACTACGCCGTCAAGAAGGCCTACGCCGGGTCGACCAGCGGCGACAACACGCCTCCGGTCATCACGAACATGGCCGTCACTCCCGCCGCCTCGGCCCCGGCGGGCGGTGAGTTCGGCGTACGCGCCGACGTGCGCGATCCGGACGGCGACCCGATCACGTACAAGATCTTCCTCAGCGGCAACTACGCCAGCGGCGACAAGCGGCTCGTCGAGGCCCGGTGGCGCTCGACCGGCAACGGCACCTTCGCCGTCACCGCTCCCGAGAAGCTGGGCGTCTGGAAGGTGTACATCCAGGCCGAGGACGGCCGCGGGAACGCCGGCATCGAGACCAAGTCGGTCAAGGTCGTCGCCCCGCCGGTCTCCGGGACCAACGTGGCGCTGAACAAGCCGACCACCGCCTCCTCCTTCCAGCAGTCGTACGGCGACTGCCCCTGCGAGCCGGCCAAGGCGACGGACGGCAACCCGGCCACGCGCTGGGCCAGCGACTGGAGCGACCCGCAGTGGATCCGCGTCGACCTCGGCGCCCCCACCGCCCTCCGCAAGCTCCAGCTGGTGTGGGACCCGGCCTACGCGAAGTCCTACGAGGTCCAGGTGTCCGACGACGCAAGCACCTGGCGCACGGTCCACACCACGACGACCGGCAACGGCGACATCGACACCATCGACGTCGCGGCGACCGCGCGGCACGTCCGTCTCCACCTGACGGCCCGCGGGACGGGCTGGGGCTACTCGCTCCACGAGTTCGGCGTCTACAGCTGACGCACCACGCACGCCACGCCCCCGGCAGGGGGCGGCGCTCAGCCCCCTGCCGGGTCACCATCCCCCCCCCATGGGCTGGAGGCCCTCCATGAGATGGCGTTCGAAACGACTCCCCGCACTCCTTGTCGGCAGCGCTCTCGTCGCAACGGTCCTCGGTCTCGGCACGGTCGCCACCGCGGCCGGTCCGGGAAGTCCCGCCGCGGCCGGCAGCCACGCCGGGCACACGATGGCCGTGTCGACCCAGGCGTCCGGCGACGACCTCGACGGTGACGGCTACATACCGGCCGTCCCCCAGGTCACCGGCGTCACACCGTCCACGCACACCCCGCCGCCGCGGTACCACAAGGAGTTCCAGGCCAACTGCTCCGTCACGCACACCGCGCCGGACGACCCGATCGTGTACCCGGGACAGCCGGGCACGTCCCATGACCACACCTTCATGGGCAACACGACGACGAACGCCGCCAGCACGACCGCGAGCCTCTACGGAGGCAGGACGACCTGCCTGGCGCCCGCCGACGCGTCCGCGTACTGGATGCCGTCCCTGTACAACGGGGACAAGAAGATCCTCCCGGTGGGCCCGCAGGTCATCTACTACAAGGCCGGTGTCACCGACTACACCAGCGTGCGGCCGTTCCCCAAGGGGCTGCGGTTCGTCGTGGGTGATCCGATGCAGAGCGCCGACGACTTCCGCCGCCACCGCGGCTTCGTCGAGGGCTGGGAATGCGGTGACAGCTTCTTCAACGTCGACATCCCGGCGAGCTGCCCGAGCCGGCCCGACGTACAGCTGAACCTCCGGATGCAGGCCCCCAGTTGCTGGGACGGGAAGTACCTCGACACCCCCGACCACAAGAGCCACATGGCCTACCCGGTCGTCAAGCCCGGCACCAACGACAACATGTGCCCGGCCTCCCACCCGGTCGCCGTGCCGATGATCGAGTTCAAGATGGCCTTCCCGGTCAACGGCGACATGAGTCAGGTCCGGCTGGCCAGTGGCCGCGGCTACTCCTTCCACTACGACTTCTTCAACGCGTGGGAGGAGCGCACCCTCAAGGCGCTGGTCGACGGCTGCATCGTGGGCGGCTTCCAGTGCGACGCGCGCGGCTACGACCTGTACCACCCGGGGCGGCCCGCGGTCCTGAACGCGGACTACCGACTGCCCTGACCGACCGGATTCACCAGGGCCCGGCCGTTCCCGCTCGCGCGAGGGCGGCCGGGCCTCTGCCCTGCCCGGGGGCAACCGGGCAGGGCCATGACCGAGCAGCTGTGAAAGAGGGGCGGGAATGAAGGACGACAGGACGCTCGATCGGCTCGTGGGCAAGCTCACCCTTGAGCAGAAGGTACGTCTGCTCACCGGCGCGACGACATGGCGCACGGCCGGGGAGGCCGACATCGGACTGCGGGAGATGGTGATGTCGGACGGGCCCGCCGGTGTCCGCGGTGAGGCGTGGGACGAGCGACGCCCCTCCGCGCTGCTCCCCTCCGCCTCGGCCCTGGGAGCCCTCTGGGACGAGGACCTGGTGGAGGAGCTCGGCGGGCTGCTGGCCGCGGAGGCCGCCCGGAAGGGCGTCGACGTGGTGCTGGCCCCGACGCTGAACCTCCACCGGACCCCGCTCGGCGGCCGGCACTTCGAGTGCTTCTCGGAGGATCCCGAACTGACGGGCCGCACCGGGGCCGCCCTGATCCGGGGCATCCAGGCCCACGGAGTGGGGGCCACGGCCAAGCACTACGTCGCCAACGACTCCGAGACCGACCGGCTGACCGTCGACGTACGGGCGTCCGAACGCACCCTGCGGGAGGTCTACCTCGCGCCGTTCGAGGCGGCCGTCGAGGCGGGGGTGTGGCTCGTCATGGCGGGTTACAACGCCGTCGACGGCGTCACGATGACGGCCAGCCCGCTGCTGCGGGATCCCCTCAAGGGGGAGTGGG
Organism: Streptomyces sp. NPDC003036; assembly: GCF_040611175.1. Classification (NCBI taxonomy): domain Bacteria; kingdom Bacillati; phylum Actinomycetota; class Actinomycetes; order Kitasatosporales; family Streptomycetaceae; genus Streptomyces; species Streptomyces sp. NPDC003036. The sequence goes on from NZ_JBEXNO010000002.1 coordinate 20,269, forward strand.
GGTTCGACGGCGTCGTCGTGTCCGACTGGGCCGCGCTGCGGTCGACCGGGGAACCGGCCCGCGCCGCGCTCGACCTGGCGATGCCGGGCCCGCAGAGCCCCTGGGGCCCTGCACTGGTCCGGGCAGTGAAGGACGGCGTGGTACCGGAGGAGGCCGTCGACGACAAGGTCCGGCGACTGCTCCGGCTCGCCGACCGGGTGGGCGCCTTCGCGCCGCGCCGCCGCATCCCGGTGCGGGGCGCGCACGAGACGCGTGCCCTCCTGCGCCGGGCGGCCGCGGCCGGGTCCGTCCTGCTGAGCAACAGCGGGGTGCTCCCCCTCGATCCGGCGAAGCTCGCCACCGTCGCGGTCATCGGTGCGCATGCCGCGGCACCGCGCACCCAGGGCGGTGGCAGCGCGGGTGTCTTCCCGTCCGAGGTGGTCACCCCACTCGCCGGCATCCGTGCGCGGCTGCGCGGACGCGCCCGAGTGGTGCACGCGCCCGGCCCGCCCCTGGGGGTCCCTGCCGCCCCGCTCGACACCGGCCGGTGCAGCGACCCGAGGTCGGGTGCTCCCGGTGTGCTGCTGCGCGTGCTGGACGACGAGGGGCGGGAGCTGTTCGCGGAGCACCGCTTCTCGGGCCGCCAGCTCGAGCCGGACCTGCCCCCGGGTGCCCACACGGTGGAGATCAGCGCGCGTCTGCGGCCGCAGCGGGCGGGGGATTGGTCGTTCGGTGTCGGGGGCTTCGGCCGGTTGACGCTCACCGTCGACGGACGCACGGTCCTGGACGGCACGTTCCCCCGCGAGACGGACGACCCGGCGGTGGTTCACGTGAATCCGCCCGTGCACACGGCCCGGGTGGTGCTGACCTCGAAGCGGCCGGTGCACGTGGTGGCGCGGCGCGAGCTGGTCCCCGGCTGCGGGCGCGCCACCGTCGTCACCGCGGCGCCGCCGGACCCCGACGCGGCGAGCGCGCTGGCGGCCGCCGTGGAGGCGGCCCGGGACGCGGACACCGCGATCGTGGTCGTCGGTACCACCGAGCACGACGAGACCGAGGGGTACGACCGAACCGGCCTGTCCCTCGGCGGGCACCAGGACGCTCTCGTACGGGCGGTGGCTGCCGTCAACCCGCGCACGGTCGTGGTCGTCAACAGCGGCGGCCCGGTCGAGATGCCGTGGCGGGAGGAGGTCGGCGCGCTGCTGCTCGCCTGGTTCCCGGGGCAGGAGGCCGGCGCGGGGCTCGCCGACGTCCTGTTCGGCCTGGCGGAACCGGGCGGCCGGCTCCCCACGACTTGGGGCGCCTCTCTCGCGGACGCGCCCGTGACGCGCACCCGGCCCGCGGGGGGCCGCCTCGACTACGCCGAGGGCCTCCACATCGGCCACCGGGCATGGCTGCGGGCCGGCCGTGCGCCGGCCTTCTGGTTCGGCCACGGCCTCGGTTACACCACCTGGGAGTACGAGACCGTCGACGCGCCGACGAAGGTCGCGGCGGGCGCCGCGTTCACCGTTCGGGTACGTCTCCGCAACTCGGGGACGCGCGCCGGGCGCGAGGTGGTCCAGGTGTACCTGGCCCGGCCGGGGTCGGCCGTGGAGCGGCCCGTGCGCTGGTTCGCCGGCTATGCGGCGGTCCGGGCGGAGGCGGGCCGGACGGTGACCGCCGTGGTGGAGGTGCCCGCCCGTGCCCTGCGCCACTGGTCGCAGGAGGAGCGCGCCTGGTGCACGGAGCCGGGGCCGTACCGGCTCATGGTGGGGAGGTCGGCGGGGGACCCACGGTGGGCAGGGACGGTGACGGTCGAGCGCCGGCCGGTCACCGGCTGAGGCTCCTCACTGCGCCGCCCGTTCCCGCAGGGTCGTCTGCCAGGCGGGGCTCTGCTCCTCCGGATCCGCCTCGGCCCGGCGGCCGCCGAGGGAGAAGAAGTCGGCGAGCGGCAGGATCGCGGCTCCGACCGTGACGGCGTCCGGTCCCAGGGTGCCGAGATCGATCTCCACGCGCGCGGCCGGGTACTTCAGGGCGTACGAAGTGGCGTACGTCCGCACGGAGTCGAGGAAGCGCCGGCCGAGCTGGAGACCCGCCCAGCCGCCGACGAGGATGCGTTCGGGCTGGAAGAGGTTGATCAGGTCGGAGAAACCGGCACCGAGGTACTCGGCGGTCTCCTCCAGCACGGCCAGGGCGGTCTCGTCGGGCAGCGGTGCCGTTCCGTCGGCGGCCTTGGCGGGGTAGGCGGCGTCGAGCATCGCGGTCAGCGCGGTCTCCTCGTCCGCGCCGACGGGGGGCCGGCCACCCGCCTCGGACCAGCGTTCCAGGAGGGCCTCGGCGCCGGCGTACGCCTCCAGGCAACCCTGGGCGCCGCAGCGGCAGTGGCGGCCGCGTACCCGTACGGTCAGGTGTCCCCACTCCACGGCCCGGCCGGAGCGGAGGTCGTCGGTGACGAGGCAGGCGCCCACTCCGGAGCCGAAGAGGACCACCACGGCGCTCTGCGCACCGCGCCCGGCGCCGAACCACATCTCCGCCTGGCCGAGCGTCTTGGCGCCGTTGTCGATGTAGTACGGCACGGTCTCGGGCAGGAGCCGCGACTCGCGCAGAAGCCGTTCCAGCGGGACCGCGTCCCAGCCGATGGTCTGGCCGTGCACCACGGCGCCGTCCTCGGGGGTCCTGGCGACGATGCCCGGCACTCCGATGCCGACGCCCAGCAGCCGCTCCGTCGGGATCCCGGCCCGGCTCAGGACCTCGGGGATGCCCTCGCGCAGATGGCCGACGACGACGCCGACGTCGTATCGGTCGATCCGGCGCGGACCCTCGGTCTCCAGCGGCTTCTCGACCCGTGCGAGTTCGGTGAGGGCCAGGTCGAAGAGTTCGATCCGCACGCGCGTCTCACCGATGTCCACGCCGATCATGTAGCCGCTGTCCGCGCGGATGCGCAGGAGGGTGCGGGGGCGGCCGCCGGCCGAGTCGACGCTGCCGGCCTCTTCCACCAGCCCCTCGGCCACGAGCTCGGACACCACGTTGCTGACCGAGCCGGAGCTCAGGCCGGTGGCCGGTCCGAGCGAGAAGCGGCTCAGAGGCCCGTCGAAATACAACCGTTGCAGTACCGCGGTGCGGTTCTCCCGCCGCAGGTCACGCACAGTACGGCCGCTGCGCACCTTCACCCTGCCCCCTCATCTCCGTTGTCCTTAGGGAACTTACATGTGACGAGGGCCTTGACGCGACCTTCGCTTGAGGTTTAACTCACATCCTAAATTAAGCGCGGGGGTTTTGGGATCCGGACGCGGCACGCTCATCGCGTCGCATTCCTCCCCGCAGGCGAACTCCGTCCACCTCCCGGAAGGCCCCTGGAGTCATGCGCAGAATCAGAGCCGCAGCCGTCGGCGCAGTCACCCTCTCGCTCGTTCTCACCGCGGCCGCCTGCGGCGGGGGTACGTCCGGCTCCGAGGGCTCCAACGAGCAGCCGAGGACGCTCACGTACTGGGCCTCGAACCAGGGCGCCAACATCGAGGTGGACAAGAAGGTCCTCCAGCCCGAACTCGACAAGTTCGAGAAGGAGACCGGCATCAAGGTAAAGCTGGAGGTCGTGCCCTGGTCCGACCTGCTCAACCGGATCCTCACCGCGACCACCTCCGGTCAGGGGCCCGACGTCCTCAACATCGGCAACACCTGGAGCGCCTCGCTCCAGTCCAGCGGAGCCCTGCTGCCCTGGGACGCGAAGAACTTCGAGGCGATCGGCGGCAAGGACCGCTTCGTGGAGTCCGCCCTCGGCTCCACCGGTGCCCAGGGCCAGGACCCCGCCGCCGTACCGCTGTACTCCATGGCCTACGCGCTCTACTACAACAAGAAGATGTTCGCCGACGCCGGCATCCAGAAGCCGCCCGCCACATGGGCGGAGCTGGTGGAGACCGGCAAGAAGCTCTCCAAGAACGGGAAGTGGGCCCTCGGCGCCGAGGGATCCAACCTCTCCGCCAACATCCACCAGGTGTTCGTCCTCGGCAAGCAGCACGACGCGGACTTCTTCACCCCCGACGGCAAGGCCGACTTCACCTCCGACGGCGCCGTCGCCGCCGTCAAGCAGTACGTCGACCTGATGGCCGAGCACAAGATCATCGCGCCGGGCAACGCCGAGTACGCGCAGAACCAGTCCCTGAGCGACTTCGCCAAGGACAAGACGGCCATGGTCCTGTGGCAGACCGCGTCGGCCACCTTCAAGACCCAGGGCATGACCGAGGACGAGTGGGGAGTGGCGCCCGCCCCGGTGCAGTCCGGAAAGCCCGGCCCGGGCGCCGCCACCAATTCCATGGTCGCCGGCATCAACATGGCCGTCTTCAAGAACACCAAGAACATCGACGGCGCCAAGAAGTTCGTCAAGTTCATGACCAGCGACGAAGAGCAGGTCATCCTCAACAAGGCATACGGCTCCATCCCGCCGGTCAAGACCGCCCAGCAGGACCCGGCCTTCAACACCCCGGCGCTCGCCGTCCTGCGCGAGACCCTGGCGTCCAGCGCCACCGCACTTCCCCAGGTCCCGGAGGAGTCGCAGTTCGAGACCGTCGTCGGCACCGCGGTCAAGGAGCTCTTCGCCGACGCCGCCGCCGGCCGGCCGGTGACCACCGAGTCGGTGCGGGCCAAGCTCGAAAAGGCTCAGCAGCAGATGCCCAAGAAGTGAGCACGGACACCTCGATGACCCTCACCGCTGCCTCCAGCACAGGCGAGCGGACGGCACGGAAGAACTCCCCCGGAGCGGCGCCGCGCACGCGCCGCTCCGGGCGGCTGCGCCGCATCGGCCTGCCGTACCTCCTGCTGCTCCCCGCCCTCCTGCTCGAACTCCTGGTCCACCTCGTGCCGATGGTGATCGGCATCGTCGTCAGCTTCAAGGAGCTCACCCAGTTCTACATCCGCGACTGGGGCACCGCTCCCTGGACCGGGTTCGACAACTACTCCCTCGCGGTCGACTTCAACGCCCCCGTGGGCGAGGCGTTGCTGCGGTCCTTCCTCACCACCTGTCTGTTCACCCTGTTCTCGGTCGGGCTGTGCTGGCTGCTCGGGGTGGCTGCCGCCATCTTCCTGCAGGAGAGCTTCCGCGGCCGGGGAATTCTGCGCACGGTCTTCCTCGTCCCGTACGCGCTGCCCGTCTACGCGGCCGTCATCACCTGGGCGTTCATGTTCCAGCGCGACAACGGACTGATCAACCACGTCCTGCACGACCAGCTCGGCCTCACCGACAGCCCGCCGTTCTGGCTGATCGGCGACAACAGCTTCGTCACGCTGCTCGTCGTCTCCGTGTGGAAGGGCTGGCCCTTCGCCTTCCTGATCATCATGGCCGGGCTCCAGAACATTCCCCGGGAGATCTACGAGGCCGCCGCTCTCGACGGTGCGGGAATCCGGCAGCAGATCCGCCGCATCACCCTGCCGTCGCTGCGTCCGGTCAACCAGGTCCTCGTGCTGGTGCTGTTCCTGTGGACCTTCAACGACTTCAACACCCCCTTCGTCCTCTTCGGCAAGGCGGCACCGGAGGCGGCGGACCTCATCTCCCTGCACATCTACCAGTCCTCGTTCCAGACCTGGAACTTCGGCACGGGCTCCGCCATGTCGGTCCTCCTGCTCCTGTTCCTGCTCGTGGTGACAGGCGCCTACCTCCTGCTCACCTCCCGAGGAAGGAAGGCCACCGATGCCTAGCCACTCCCGGCGGCCGGTCCGCTCTCCGATGGCCGCCCCGCGGTCCTTCCTGTGGAGCCGGCGGATCTTCCTGACGCTCCTCACCGGCTTCGTGCTGCTGCCGGTGTACGTGATGGTCTCCAGCTCGCTCAAGCCGCTGGAAGACGTGTCCGGCGCGTTCCAGTGGATCCCCTCGTCCCTCACCGTCCGTCCGTACTTCGACATCTGGGAAACCGTCCCGCTGGCCGACTACTTCATGAACTCCCTGATCGTGGCCGGGTCGGCGACCGTCTGCTCCGTGACGATCGCCGTGTTCGCGGCCTACGCGGTCAGCCGCTACTCCTTCCGCGGCAAGCGGGTCTTCACCGTCACGGTGCTCTCGACCCAGATGTTCCCCGGCATCCTGTTCCTGCTGCCGCTGTTCCTCATCTACGTCAACATCGGCAACGCCACCGGCATCGCCCTCTTCGGCTCCCGCGGCGGCCTGATCCTCACCTACCTGACCTTCTCGCTGCCGTTCTCGATCTGGATGCTCATCGGGTACTTCGACTCGGTGCCCCGCGACCTGGACGAGGCGGCCAAGGTGGACGGCTGCGGGCCGCTCGGCGCCCTCTTCCGAGTCATCGTGCCGGCGGCCGTCCCGGGCATCGTGGCGGTCGCGGTCTACGCCTTCATGACCGCCTGGGGCGAGGTCCTCTTCGCCTCCGTCATGACCAACGACACCACCCGGACCCTGGCCGTCGGCCTCCAGGGCTACTCCACCCAGAACGACGTGTACTGGAACCAGGTCATGGCCGCCTCCCTGGTCGTGAGCGTGCCCGTCGTCGCCGGCTTCCTGCTCCTCCAGCGCTACCTCGTCACCGGGCTGACCGCCGGTGCCGTCAAGTAGCCGACGCTGTCCCCTCCCTCACCTCACCCCTCCGATCACCTCAGAGAGGCCCTCTGTGTCCGATTCGATTGATCTCGCCGCTTTCCCGCCCGACTTCGTCTGGGGCACGGCCACATCCGCCTACCAGATCGAGGGCGCCGTCGCCGAGGAGGGCCGGGCGCCGTCGATCTGGGACACCTTCTCCCACACCCCCGGAAAGGTCGACAACGACGACCACGGCGACGAGGCGTGCGACCACTACCACCGGTGGCCCGAGGACATCGCCCTGATGCGCTCCCTGGGCACCAACGCCTACCGCATGTCCATCGCCTGGCCGCGCGTCCTGCCCGTCGGCGACGGGCCCGTCAACGCGGCCGGCCTCGACTTCTACGACCGGCTCGTCGACGGCCTCCTCGGCGCCGGCATCACCCCCAACATCACCCTCTACCACTGGGACCTGCCGCAGGCCCTCCAGGACCGCGGCGGCTGGACCGTCCGCGACACGGCCGAGCACCTCGCCGCCTACGCCTCCGTCGTCGCCGAGCGGCTCGGCGACCGGGTCACCCGCTGGGCCACCTTGAACGAACCGCTGTGCTCGGGCTGGATCGGCCACCTCGAAGGCCGGATGGCCCCCGGCCTCACCGACCTCACCGCCGCCGTGCACGCCTCGTACCACCTGCTCCTCGGCCACGGACTGGCCGCCCAGGCGATCCGCGCGGCGGCACCCGGCGCCCAGGTCGGGCTCGTGACCAACCACTCGACCGTGGAGGCCGCCTCCACCCGCCCGGAGGACCTCGCGGCGGCCACCCGCATGGACGGCCACACCAACCGCTGGTGGCTCGACCCGGTCTACGGCCGGGGCTTCCCCGCCGACATGCGCGAGCTCTACGGCGTCGAACTGCCGGAACGCCCGGGCGACCTGGAGACGATGGCCGTCCCGCTCGACTGGCACGGCCTCAACTACTACTTCCCGGTCACGGTCGCCGACGACCCCGCCGGTCCCGTCCCGTACGCCCGCGAGGTCCGTCTGCCCGACGTGCCCCGCACCGGCATGGACTGGCAGATCGACGCCGGCGGCCTGGAGGCGTTCCTGATGCGGCTGACCGACGACTACGGCGTACGCCGCCTCTACGTCACCGAGAACGGCTCGGCCTTTCCCGACACCGTCGGTCCCGACGGCACCGTCGACGACCCCGAGCGGACCCGCTACCTGGAACAGCACCTGGCGGCCTGCGCCCGCGCCGTGCGCAAGGGCGCCCCGCTCGCCGGGTACTACGCCTGGTCGCTCCTCGACAACTTCGAATGGGCCTACGGCTACGCCAAACGCTTCGGCCTCGTCCACGTCGACTACGCGACGCAGACACGCACCATCAAGTCGAGCGGCCACCGGTACGCGGACATCATCCGCGCCCACCGACAAGCCCATGCCTGATCAGCGGCACAGAGGGCAGGCCCTGCCGGCGTCACCTCAGGCGGACTCCCGTACGACCAGTTCAGGTTCGAAGATCACGGTCCCGGGTTCGGTACGCGCGCCTTGGACCTGCTCGTCCAGGAGCCTGGCCATCGTCGCCGCCATCTCCTCCACGGGCTGGCGCACCGTGGTCAGGGGCGGCCGGCACGTCACCGCGATGCTGGAGTCGTCGAAGCCGATGACCGCGACGTCCTCCGGCACCCTCTTGCCCTGCTCACGAAGGACTTGACAGGCCCCTTGCGCCATCAGGTCGTTGGCCGCGAACACCCCGTCCACCCCGGGATGCTCCCGCAGCAGCCTGGTCATCGCCGCCGCGCCGCTGTCGAGGGTGAAGGTGCCCTCGACGACCGGGGGGTGATGCCGGCCGACGCGGGCCAGAGCGTCGCGGAACCCGGCGAGACGGTCCTGGCCGGCCGGGAGCTCCGGCGGGGCGCTGATCGCCGCGATGTGCCGGCAGCCACGGGCCAGCAGATGAGCGCCGGCCAGCTCGCCCCCGGCATAGTGGTTCAGGTCGACGTAACCGACCGGTGCCGTCCGGCCGGGGCGGGCGAACAGGACAGTGGGTATCCCGGCGGAGAGGAGCATCTGCGGCAGGGGGTCGTCGGCCAGGATCGACACCACCAGCACGCCGTCGGCGCTGCCCTGCCGCACGTAGTCGACCACCTGCTTCCTGGCCGCCTCCGATTCGGCGAACAGCAGCACCGGGTGCATCGCGCGGGCTCGGAGGTACCCCACGACGCCGCTCACCACGCGCCCGAAGAACGGGTCGGCGAATACCCGGGCGGCGAAGGCGTCTCCGGCTCCGGAGACGATCAGGGCCACGGTTTCCGCCCGCCGGGTGACCAGCGACCTTGCCGCGCGGTTGGGCGTGTAACCGGTGCGCTCGATCGCGTGACGGACCAGATCCTGGATATCGGGATCGACGTTGCGCACGCCGTTCACGACCCGTGACACCGTCGCACGGGACACCCCCGCCTCCCGCGCGACATCCTCCAGCGTCGGGGCCCGTCTGTTCATCCCCGAACTCTACCGCCGGCGATCCTCGCCTCGGCAGGGAGCGTCGGAGAGCACGCTCAGCAGCTGGTGCCGGCGATCGTGCGCCTTGGCGAGGTGCGGCAGGCGGTGGGCGTCCAGGTGCTGCCGGCCTGGCGGTCGGTGCGGTAGGCGGCTTCTGTGCGGTCGGCGTCAGGCCGTAAGAGCCTGGGTGACGGCGGCGGAAGACGGGGTGGTCGGCCGCCCCAGGAGCCCGCGCAGGTCGGCGGTGACGCGGGCCGGTGCGCCGTGGGAGACGTGCACGTCGGCGTCGACGATCAGGTCGGCCTCGCAGGCGTGGCGGGCGGACGCACAGGCGGCGTCCGCCCGCCGCGGGTGTCACTGACTTGCGGGCACCGTGTCCTCGAAGTTTGTGCCTGCCGCCCGGTAGGCGGCGATCTTCGTGGCGACCTGGGCCGGAGTCAGCACCTGGTCCTTGACATGCAGCACGTAGTCGACTTTCTGGTCGTAGGCGCGCGGAGTGGTGCTGGTCTGGCCCGCCAGGTCGATGAGCCATTGGTTGAAGTTGATCGACATCGGCCGTTCGGGCAGGTAGCGGGCGTCATGACGGCCGAACTCCTGGCCGTCGACGTAGTAGGTGATGCTGCCGTCGTCGATGGTGACGACGAGGTCATGCCAGCCGGCATAGCTGGTGCGTGACGCCGTGTGCTGGTTGACGGCCTCCCAGGGGTCGGGCCGGTAGGTCTCCCACGAGGTGGCGTAGAGGATGTTGGAGGGCTCGCCCCAGCCGCCGTTGGGCAGGTACTCGAAGTCGTACTCGGCGTAATCGTCCGCCATCGGGGCCTTGAGGTCGTTGATGGTGAAGAACGTCTGCACGACGCGGTCGCCGTCGGGACCCGACTTCGGCGCATCGGAGAACCGCACCCGGGCCGCGTAGGTCCCGTTCTTGAACTTCATCGCCTTGGTGAGGACTTCGGTGTGCTTCGTGGACTCGGGCGTGCCGGCTGTCGAGGTCTCCAGGTTCATGATCGAGTTGGTCCCCTCCTTGGCGAAGGTGACGTTCTGCGCCGCCCAGGTCGCGCCCGGCACCCCCGGCCCGCCCGCGTTGGACCGCACGCTCCAGCCGTGGGCGCCGATCGCCGGGTCGGTGTGCGAGGTGTAGTTGAAGTCGTCGAAGAGCGTGGCGCCCCCGGTCGGCGGATCGGTCGGGTCCGGACCGGGCCCCGGGTCGCTGCCCTCGGGCGCCGTCCCCCACACCGTCGTACCGCCGACACTGGCGGTGACCTTGGACCAGTTGCCGTACGACGTCTGGGTCGGCCCGAAGGAGTAGTCGTCGTTCTGGTTCAGCGGCTGCCAGTTGGAGCGGTGGAAGCGCAGCTGCATGTCGCCGGTGTCCGCGCCGGGCGCGAGGGTGCCGGCACCGGCGGTGAAACCGATCTCCAGGTAGCGGTCGGCGGTGGCGGTCGGCCGGGCCAGGGTGCCGAAGGTGCCCGTGATGTTCCCGCAGCCCTTGACCGCCCAGGAACAGGCGAAGGCGTACGAGGCGCCGGCGTCGGCCTTGAAGTAGTACCGGATCTTGACCTGGCTGAGGGAGACCGGCGAGGTGCCGGTGTTGACCGCCTTGAACCAGGGCTCGGCCTGGTCGCTGCCGGTGGCGCTCTGCCGGTACTGGACTGTCAGTGACTCGCCGGCGGCGGCAGCGGGCGCCGCCGACAGGGTGGCGCAGCCGACGCCGGCCACGAGGGCGGCGGCCAGGGCCGCGCGTATCCGTGTGGTGCGTGCTTTTCTGCTCGTGCTGAAGCTGGTCACCTGGTGGTCCTTTCAGGACGAAGGATCGCGGAGGGGCGACTCGGTACTCCGAGAGCGTCGAGCCGGGTTCTGTGGTGGTGCAGCCGTGCCTGGAATCCGGGCCAGTCGCGGCCGCCGGACCAGGCGGTGTCGGCCAGCGCGCACAGCCGGGGGAAGACGAGGTACTCGGCGTGCGCCTCGGTGGGGACGTACTCGGTCCACAGCTGCGCCTGGGTGCCGAGCACCCGTGCGGCGGCCGCGGCCCCCCAGTGGGCGGGTGCGGGTTCGGTGGCGTACACGGTCGGCAGGTCGACCGTGTCGCCGGGCTGGCCGGGCGGTTCGTCGGGGTGGGCGGACTGCGGGTAGTCGAGGTACGTGGAGCGGTGCGGCGCCATGATCACGGGTTGGCCGCGGGAGGCCGCCGCCAGCCCGTGTTCCTCGTCGCGCCAGGCCACGACGGCGAAGGACTCCGGCAGGTCCCGGCCGGTGTCGGTCCACCCCAGCGGCCGCCTGCCGCGCGCGGTCACGAAGTTCCCGATGTGCTCCATGAACCACCCGTGGAGTGCGTCGGGGCCGTCCAGCCCTTCCTCGGCCACGCGCCGCAGGGCGGCGGGTGAGCGGTGCCATTCGGTGGTCGGGCACTCGTCGCCACCGACGTGGAGGTAGGGCGAGGGGAAGAGGTCCATGACCTCGTCCAGTACGGTGCGGCAGAAATCGAGGACGTCGTCGGTGACGCCGAAGATGGTGTCGGACACCCCCCAGCCCTGCCACACGTCCAGTCGCCGCTCGGGGAAGTTGCCGAGGTGCGGGTAGGCGGCCAGGGCGGCACGCGCGTGGCCCGGCATCTCGATCTCCGGTACGACGGTGACGCCCCGGTCGGCGGCGTACGCCACCAGATCGCGCAGCTCCTCGCGGCTGTACGCGCCGCCGTGCGGCACCCCTGCGACCTCCGTGAGCCTGGGGTACGCCGCGATGGGCATCCGCCAGCCCTGGTCGTCCGTCATGTGCAGGTGCAGCACGTTGAGTTTGTGCAGGGCGAGCAGGTCGGTGAAGCGCCGCAGGAAGGAGACGGGCCGGAAGCGGCGGGCCACGTCGAGCATCGCACCGCGCCAGGCGTACCGGGGCACATCCGTGATCTCGACACCGGGGACGGACCACCGCACCCCGCGTACCGGTTCCGTCCCGAGGGCGGCGACGGGCAGGAGTTGCCGGATGGTCTGGACACCGTGGCGCAGCCCGGCGGCGTCCGCGGCGCGGAGCAGCACCGTTTCGCCGGTGACGCTCAGGCCGTAGCCTTCCGCGCCGAGGCCGGTGAGGCCGGGGTCGAGGACGAGGACGATCCGGCCGTCCGGGGCGAGGGGCAGTGGCAGACCGGTCGCGGGGGCCAGCAGGGTGCGCAGGAGGGCAGCCGCGGGCGCGGCGCCTGGGGTGACGCGGATCGTCGTCGTGTCGTCGAGCGTGAAAGCCCCGGCGGTCCGGCTGAGGTTCGAGGGGTTGGGGACGAGCCCGGGGTCTGTGGCCGGTGGGAGCACGGTGCCTCCTATGCCTTGACCGCGCCACCGGTCAAGCCGGTGGCGACCCGGCGCTGGAGCACCAGGAAGAGGATGAGGACGGGTAGCGCGAAGAGCGTGGAGGCCGCCATGGTGGCCCCCCAGTCGGTGCCGAAGACGTTCGAGAACGAGGAGAGCCAGACCGGGAGGGTGCGGTCGTCCTGGTTCTTGATGATCAGCATGTTGGCGAAGGCGAATTCGTTCCAGGCGGTGATGAACCCGAAGAGCGAGGTGGCGAGCAGGCCGGGCGCGAGGAGGGGGAACGTGACCCTGCGGAACGCCGCCGCGCGGGTGCAGCCGTCCACCTGGGCGGCTTCCTCCAGTTCCTTGGGTATCGCGGTGAGGAAGCTTCGCAGGGTGACGAGGGTGAACGGCAGGGTGATCATGAAGTAGACGAGGGTGAGGGTGGCGAGCCGGTCGAGCATGCCGGTGTCGCGTGCGATGACGTACATCGGAATGAGAAGCGCCTCCCAGGGCGCGACCTGTGCGATGAACACCATCAGGACGAAGCCGCGGCGGCCTTTCCAGCGCAGCCGCGCCACCGCGAAGGCCGCGCCGAGGGCGACCGCGAGGGCCAGCAGCACACAACCGGTGGTGACGATGAGGCTGTTGCGCCAGAACGACCAGAACCCGTCGGCGTTCACCGCTGCGGAGAAGTGCTCCAACGTCACCGAGGTGGGCAGGAAGACGGGCGTCTCGGCCTGGATGTCGGGGGTGGGCTTGAAGGCGGTGAGGACCATCCAGTACACGGGAAAGACGCAGAGGACGAAGACGACCAGCGCGCCCGCGTTCAGGGGTAACCGCCGCAGTGTGCCGGACGTGGATGCGGGGACGGGGCTCACAGCTCGGCCTCCTGCCGGAACATCTGACGGAAGTAGAGGATCAGGACGGCGATCAGGATGAGTACGGTGAGGGTGGCCGCGGCGGCTCCGAGGTCGTAACGGTGCAGCGACCTGGCCACCTGGTAGGCGTAGACCGGCAGGGTGGTGGTCGCTCCACCGGGCCCGCCCCCGGTGACGGCCCAGATCTGGGCGAAGCACCGGAAGACCCAGATGACTTCGAGGCTCAGGAGGAGTCCGAAGACCGGTCTGAGGAGCGGCAGGGTGATCGAGCGGAAGACGCGCCAGCCACCGGCGCCGTCGATGCGGGCCGACTCGAAGAGCTCGGTGGGAACCGTGGTCAGTGCGGAGTGCAGGGTGATGGCGACGAACGGCACAGACTGCCACACGACGAGCAGCACCAGGACGGTGAAGGCTGCCGGGCCGTGCGCCAGCCAGGAGTAGTCCTGGAAGGAGTCGAACCCCAGGCGGACCAGCAGCCAGTTGACCACTCCCAGGCGGGAGGAGAAGAGCCACTGGAAGACGGTGGTCGTGGCGATGACGGGGCTGGCCCAGGCGAGCACCAGTCCGCTGAGGACCAGGGTCCGCATGCGCTTGCCCAACCGCTGGAGCATCAGCGCGACGCCCGTGCCGATGACCATGATGAGGACGACGTTGATCCCGGTCCACCACATGGTGCGCCGGGCGACCTGCCAGAACTCGCCGTCGCGCAGGATCTCCTGGTAGTTCTCCAGTCCCGCGAAGTCCGCCCCGCCCCGGATCAGTTCGGCCATCCCGTAGTGCTGGAGGGAGATCAGCAGATTGCGGACGAGGGGGTAGGCGAGCAGGAAGATGATGCCGACGACCGTGGGTGCGATGAGCAGGTAGGGCCACAGGGTGCCGGGAACGGCGCGCCGGCGTCCGGCCGACGAGGAACCCGGTGCCGCTCCCGATGCCGGGGCGGGCGCGGAAGCAGGAGCTGTCGCTTCTGCGACCGGGCCGGCTGCCGCGCCTGGGTGGGGGGCGGGGCGCGTCATGCTCTCTTCCCCGACCGGGTCCCGCTCATGAGTTGAGCGTCTTGCTGATGGCGTCGGAGGCGTCCTTCGCGGCCTTCCGCGGGTCGCTTCCGGTCAACACGGCGGTCATGTACTCCTTGATCGGGTTGGTGGCCTCGACGGCGGCCCACTGCGGGGAGTTGGGCGTCGCGCGCCCTCGCGCGGCCGCCGCGGCCATGGCGGCGGTGCCCTCGTCGTCCTCCAAGGCGTCGGCCAGTGACGTCCGGTTGGGTACGTAGCTCATGGTCTTGGCCAGATCCCTCTGCCACTTCTCCCCGGTGAGCGACTTGACCAGTTGGTAGGCCGCGTCGGGGTGGGCAGAGGCGGCGGGAATGATCAGATCCGAACCGCCGGTGAAGGTGGCTCCCGGTCTTCCCGCCGTGCGGCCGGGGATCGGGAAGAAGCCGAGCTTGCCCGCGAGGGCCGGGTTGGCCTGCTCGACGATCCTGGCGCCGCCGGGAACGGCGATGATCTGGGCCACGTCCCCCTTGGCGAATACGTCAGCCTGCGGCGGCTTGGCCTCGTCGGAATCCTTGGGGCCCTTGCCCAGCGCCTGGAGCCGCTTGTAGAAATCCATGCCCCGGAGAGCCTCCGGGCTGTCGAGCGAACCCTTCCACCGGTCACCGTTCTCCTCGGCGAGTTCTCCCCCCTCCTCCCAGATGAATCCGGCGAGGGTGTACCAGTTCTGACCGGGAAGATAGATGCCCTGCGTCGTGCCGCGGTTCAGCTTTTCGGTGATCCGCAGCCATTCGTCGCGGGTCCTGGGCGGCGAGGTGATCCCGGCCTTCTTGAAGAGGTCCTTGTTGTAGATCACGACGCGGTTGGCCGCGTACCAGGGGATGCCGTACTGCTTGCCGTCGATCTTCCCCGGTTCGGCGAGGCCGGGGAGCCAGTCATCGCCCCGCAACTCCCCGACCTTGTCGCTCAGGTCGAGGACGCCGCCGCTCTGCGCGTACTGAGCGACCTGGGTATTCCCCACCTCGATCACGTCCGGGGAGTCCTTGCTCGCGAGCGCGGCGGTGATCTTCTCGCCGATTCCCTCCCACTCCTGTATCTGGATGTCCAGGACGGTGCCGTTGTGCTGCCGCTCGAAGTCCTTCTCAAATCGCTGGAGATACGCGTCGGAGACGCTGTCCTTCATGATCCATACGGTCAGCGTGTCGGGGCCGGCCGCCTGGCCGGAGCCGGACGAGGGGGCACTACAGGCGGCGAGCGCACAAGTGGCCGCGAGTGCCGCGGCAGGGGAGATGAAGCGGATCTTCACTGGATTCACCTCGAGGGATAGTTGACCAGTTGGTCAACTGGACAACGATGTGGCTCGAAGGTGGCATAGACCAATAGGAGCGTCAACCCCCGGGGAGCAAGGCTTTCTCGGTGGGTGAGAAGTCGGTGAACACCTAGACTGCCGTTTACCACCAGACCAGTTGTGAGTAGCGAGGCAGAGAGGTCGGAGTCATGGAGAGCAACTCCTCACGTGCCGTACTCAAGCGGGAGCGGGTCCGGGAGTTCCTCCTCGGCCTGATCGAGGTACGCCGACCCGGTGACGCCATCCCCTCGGAACGCACGCTCAGCGCCCAACTGGGCGTCTCCCGCCCCACCCTGCGCGCCGCCGTCGACGAACTCGTCGCCACCGGCCAGCTCGTACGCGAACACGGCCGCGGCATGTTCGTCGCCCCTGCCAAGATCACCCAGGAACTCGTCTCCGACGACGCCGCCTTCGCCGTGCCCAGGGCCGCGGGCGCCTGGTCCAGCAGGTTGCTGAGACTCGACACCATCCGCGCGGGCGCCCGCATCGGCCGCAAGCTGCGCATCTCCCCGGCCGCCGAGGTGGTCTACATCGCGCGGCTACGGCTGGTCGACGGAACACCGATCGCCATAGAGCACCTTCACATCCCCGCCGACCTGGCCCCCTCCCTCACTCCGCAGGAGCTGGAGGCAGGAGACCTCTACGAGCACCTGCGCGAGCACCACCAGGTCCACGTCGACCAGGCGGTGCAGTCCATCGAGCCGACCGTCGTCAACGAGGCCGAAGCCGGCGTGCTCGACGTTCCCGTTCTCTCGCCCGCCCTGCTGATCGAGCGCCTGACCACCGACACCGCCGGCCACCCGGTCGAGTACGTCCACTCGGTCTACCGCGGCGACCGCTACCGCATCGTCTCCCGGCTCGCCCTGGGCGTCACCGCCCCGCACCCACGTCCCGAGAGTCACCACCCGGGCATTCCACCGGGCGACTTCGCGCACGGGGACATCATCACCTCGTCGACGACGGGGGACGCCCGCTGACCGGGCCGGCCCGCCGGCGGCGCCCACCGCGGGCCGCCGGCCACCGGATCTCCATGCGCAGTGGCCACGATCGCTGATCCCGGCCTGGCCGTCGAGGCTGTAGACGATGCCCTTGCTGTCCCACTGGGCGGCCCACACGTGGAAGTCGTCCGAGCAGTCGACGTCCCCGCCAGATTCTCCCCAGCGCGTCGAAGCCACATCTACGAGTCGTGCGCGTAAGTGAATCTCGATCACCTGTTGTGGTCGACGTCTACAGCCAGTCCCGCCGCTTGAAGATCACGTACAGGCTCGTACACACCAGCCCCATCAGCAGGATCGCGAACGGATACCCGTACACCCAGTGCAGCTCCGGCATGTGGTCGAAGTTCATGCCGTAGATGGTCCCGACCAGCGTCGGGGCGAACAGGATGGCCGCCCACGACGAGATCTTCTTGATCTCCTCGTTCTGTTCGAAGCCCGCCTCCGCCAGCGCCCGCATCTCCGCGTTCTGCTGCTGCGTGACCAGGGTCGCGTTCACCGTGAGGATCTCGGTCAGGGCCTGGCGGAAGCCGTCCACGCGTTCGCTGGTGTGGGTGACGTGGTCGGCGACGTCGCGCAGGCGGCGCTGGAGTTCCTCGTCCGTGCCGTACTTGGCGAAGCCGGCCATCAGGGAGTTGAGCATGCCGACCAGCGGTCGGGTCGCGCGCTGGAACTCGACCATTTCGCGGGAGAGTTCGTAGATGCGGCGCGACACCGCCGGGTCGCCGCGGAAGACCTCGGTCTCGATTTCGTCGATGTCGTTCTGGACGCCCGCCACCACGGGGACGTACTCGTCGACGACCGCGTCGAGGATGGCGTACAGCACCGCCTCCGGGCCGAGGGCGAGGAGTTCGGGGGTCTCCTCCATACGGCGGCGGACGGAGGAGAGGTCCGGGGCCGCGCCGTGGCGGACGGTGATGAGGAAGTCCGTGCCGATGAAGATGTGGAGCTCGCCGAAGTCGACCTCCTCCTGGGCGTCGAGGTAGCGGGCGGCGCGCAGGACGACGAAGAGGGTGTCGCCGTACCGCTCCAGCTTGGGGCGCTGGTGGGCCTCCATCGCGTCCTCGACGGCGAGTTCGTGGAGGTCGAACTCGGCTGCCAGCGACAGCAGTTCCGCCTCGGACGGGCGGTGCAGCCCGATCCAGGCCATGCCCTCGGGCTCCTCGCGCAGGCGGCGGAAGGTCTCGGCCAGGGTCGTCAGGGAGGCGACCTTGCGGCCGTCGCGGTAGACGGAGGCCTGGACGATGCTGCCCCGCCGGTCGGGGGCCGCGGGCGCCGTGGCCGTGGCCGTCGTCGTGGCAGGCGGGTCGGCGGGAGCGCGGCGGCGCCAGTTGTTCTTCTTCGAGGGCAGGGTCATCGGATCTCACCTCCTTGCCTCGGGGCAGGATATATGCCCCGCTTTGTTCCGGCGCGGCGGCGTACCGTGCCGGACATGGCCACCACAACCAGCGCGAGACCCGGCCCCGTGCTCTCCGCACGCGCCCTCAACCGCGCCACCCTCGCGCGGCAGCTCCTGCTCCGGCGTACCCCGATGTCCGCGAAGCACGCCGTCGAGCACCTCGTCGGCCTCCAGGCGCAGAACACCAAGCCGCCCTACGTCGCCCTCGCCGCCCGCCTCGACGGCTTCCGGCCCGAGGAGCTCTCCGGGCTCCTGGAGTCCCGCCAGGCCGCCCGGATCGTCACCCTGCGCTCCACCCTCCACCTGCACACCGCCGACGACGTGCTGCGCCTGCGCCCCCTGGTCCAGCCGGCCCGGGAGCGGGAGGTGCAGCTGTTCCGCAAGGGCCTCGCCGGCGTCGACCTGGAGCGGCTGGCCGGCCTCACGCGCACGCTCGTGGAGGAACGGCCCCGTACGCCGAAGGAGATCCGCGAGGCGCTGCTGGACCACTGGCCGGACGCCGACCCGCTCGCCCTGACCGTCGCCGCCCGCTGCCTGCTGCCGCTCGTGCAGGTCACCCCGCGCGGGCTGTGGGGCCGCAGCGGCCAGGTGGCCCTCACCACCGCCGAGGCGTGGCTCGGGCGGGCCCCGGAGCCTCCGGCCCCCGCCGACGCGACCGTGCTGCGCTACCTCGCCGCCTTCGGGCCCGCCTCCGTCAAGGACATGCAGACCTGGTCGGGCCTGACCCGGCTGCGTGAGGCGTTCGAACGGCTGCGGCCCCGCCTGCTGACCTTCCGGGACGAGTCCGGGACCGAGCTCTTCGACCTGCCCGACGCGCCCCGCCCCGACCCGGACACCCCCGCCCCGCCGCGCTTCCTGCCCGAGTTCGACAACCTGCTGCTCTCGCACGCCGACCGCACCCGCGTGGTGCCACGGGAGTACAAGGACCGCACCTGGAAGGGCAACCAGGCGTACCGCACCTTCCTCGTCGACGGCTTCCTCGCCGGCATCTGGCACCTGGACGAGACCAAGGGCGGGGCGGCCACGGTCACCGTGCAGCCGTTCGGGACGCTGACGCGCGAGCAGCGCACGGCCGTCGCGGAGGAGGCCGAGCGGACCCTCGCCACGCTGGCGTACGACGTGGACGCCGTACGGTTCGGGGCGTTCGCTCCGTAGCCGATCGGGGGTAGTGAGACTCCGGCACACCCATTGCGAGGAGGACACATGGCGACGCGGGGCACTGCGACGGCCGCCACGGAGGAGTTCCGGGCGGCCCGGGACTTCCTGCTGCGGCACCGGGAGGACTACGAGACGGCGTACAAGGGATTCGTCTGGCCCCGGCCGGACCGCTTCAACTGGGCGCTGGACTGGTTCGACGTCATCGCCCGGGGCAACGACCGCACCGCGCTGCACATCGTCGAGGAGGACGGCACCGAGCGGCGCCTGTCCTTCGCCGAGATGTCCGAACGCTCCGACCGCGTCGCCAACTGGCTGCGCGGACTCGGCGTGCGCCCCGCCGACCGGATCGTCGTCATGCTCGGCAACCAGGTCGAGCTGTGGGAGACCGCCCTCGCCGCGATGAAGCTGCGGGCCGTCGTCATCCCCGCGACGCCGCTGCTCGGACCCGCCGACCTGGCCGACCGCGTCGAACGCGGCAGGGCGCGGCACGTCATCGCGCGCGCCGAGGACACCGCCAAGTTCGCGGACGTACCCGGGAACTACACGCCCATCGCCGTCGGCGCGCGCGTCCCGCACTGGATCGCCTACGAGGACGCCTACGGGGCGTGCGCACCCTTCGTTCCCCGGGGTGACACCTCCGCGGACGACCCCCTGATGCTGTACTTCACCTCCGGCACCACCGCGCGCCCCAAGCTCGTCGAACACACCCACACCTCGTACCCCATCGGCCACTTGGCGACGATGTACTGGATCGGCCTCCAGCCGGGCGACGTCCACCTCAACATCTCCTCGCCCGGCTGGGCCAAGCACGCCTGGTCCAACCTCTTCGCGCCCTGGAACGCCGAGGCCACCGTCTTCATCCACAACTACACGCGCTTCGACGCCGCCCGCCTGATGGCCGAGATGGACCGCCACGGCGTCACCAGCTTCTGCGCCCCGCCCACCGTGTGGCGCATGCTCATCCAGGCCGACCTGTCGGCCCTGTCCACCCCGCCCCGCGAGGTCGTCGCGGCCGGCGAGCCGCTCAACCCGGAGGTCATCGAGACCGTACGGCGCGAGTGGGGCGTGACGATCAGGGACGGCTTCGGGCAGACCGAGACCGCCGTGCAGGTCTCCAACAGCCCCGGCCAGCTGCTGAAGGCGGGCTCCATGGGGCGGCCGAGCCCCGGCTTCCGCGTCGAACTGCTCGACCCGGTGACCGGGGAGCCGGGCGCGGCGGAGGGCGAGATCGCGCTCGACCTGTCCGCCCGGCCGGTGGGCCTGATGACCGGCTACCACGGAGACCCGGAGCGTACGGCCGAGGCCATGGCGGACGGCTACTACCGCACCGGGGACATCGCCTCGCGCGACGAGGACGGCTACCTCACCTACATCGGGCGGAGCGACGACGTCTTCAAGTCGTCCGACTACAAGATCTCGCCCTTCGAGCTCGAAAGCGCGCTGCTGGAGCACGAGGCGGTCGCCGAGGCGGCCGTCGTCCCCGCGCCCGACCCCGTACGGCTCGCCGTGCCGAAGGCGTACGTCGTCCTCGCCGACGGCTGGGAGCCGGGCCCCGAGACGGCGCGGGTGCTCTTCGCGCACGCGCGCGCCGTCCTCGCGCCGTACAAGCGCGTCCGCCGCATCGAGTTCGCCGAGCTGCCCAAGACCGTCTCCGGCAAGATCCGCCGCATCGAACTGCGCGAGCGGACGGCGGCGGGCTCGGGCACCGAGTACGACGAGAGGGAGCTGGACCGATGAGCCCGTCGTACGCGCACGGGGTGAGCACCACAGCGCTGCTCGGGGACACGATCGGCGCGAACCTGGCGCGGGCGGTGCAGCGTTTCCCCGACCGCGAGGCGCTCGTCGACGTGGTGTCGGGGCGGCGCTGGACGTACGCGGAATTCGCCCGCGACATCGAGGAGTTGGCGCGCGGACTGATGGCGGCCGGCGTCGGCAAGGGCGACCGGGTCGGGATCTGGGCGGTGAACTGCCCCGAGTGGGTGCTCACGCAGTACGCGACGGCACGGATCGGCGCCGTCCTGGTGAACATCAACCCGGCGTACCGCGCGCACGAGCTGGAGTACGTGCTCCGCCAGGCCGGGATCTCGCTGCTCATCGCGTCCCTCGCCCACAAGACGAGCGACTACCGGGCCATGGTGGAGCGCGTACGCGCCGGCTGCCCGGACCTGCGGGCCGTGCACTACATCGGCGACGCGTCGTGGGACGAGCTCGTGGGCGGGACGGTCCCGGAAGAGGAACTCGCCGCCCGGGAAGCCGAGCTGTCGTGCGACGACCCCGTCAACATCCAGTACACCTCCGGCACCACCGGCTTCCCCAAGGGCGCCACCCTCAGCCACCACAACATCCTCAACAACGGCTACTTCGTCGGCGAGTTGCTGGGCTACACGGAGCGCGACCGGATCTGTATCCCCGTCCCGTACTACCACTGCTTCGGCATGGTGATGGGCAATCTCGCCGCGACCTCCCACGCGGCCACCATGGTGATCCCGGCGCCGTCCTTCGAGCCGGCCGCCACCCTGCGCGCCGTCCAGCAGGAGCGGTGCACGTCCCTGTACGGCGTACCGACCATGTTCATCGCCGAGCTGAACCTGCCCGACTTCGCCGCGTACGACCTGTCCTCGCTGCGCACCGGGATCATGGCCGGTTCGCCGTGCCCGGTGGAGGTGATGAAGCGGGTGGTCGCGGAGATGCACATGGCGGAGGTGTCGATCTGCTACGGCATGACGGAGACCTCGCCGGTCTCCACGCAGACGCGCCGCGACGACGATCTGGAGCGCCGCACCGGCACGGTCGGCCGGGTCATGCCGCACGTGGAGGTCAAGGTGGTCGACCCGGCGACGGGCGTGACCGTCGAGCGCGGCGAGCCGGGCGAGCTGTGCACCCGCGGCTACGGCGTGATGCTCGGCTACTGGGACGAGCCGGAGAGGACGGCCGAGGCGATCGACGCGGGGCGCTGGATGCACACGGGCGACCTCGCGGTGATGGGCGACGACGGGTACGTCCGGATCGTCGGGCGCATCAAGGACATGATCATCCGGGGCGGTGAGAACGTCTACCCGCGGGAGATCGAGGAGTTCCTGTACGCCCACCCCAAGATCGCCGACGTGCAGGTGGTGGGCGTGCCGGACGAGCGGTACGGCGAGGAGATCCTGGCCTGCGTCATCCCGCGCGACCCGGCGGACCCGCCGACGCTCGACGAGATCACGGCGTACTGCCGCGAACGGCTGGCGCACTACAAGGTCCCGCGCCGGGTGGAGGTGCTGGACGCCTTCCCGATGACGGTCAGCGGGAAGGTACGGAAGGTGGAGCTGCGCGAGCGGTACGGGGTGGGCTGAGGCTGACGGGCCGGGCCCCGGGCCTCGGGCTCGGGCCCCGGGCTCGGGCCCCGGGCTTCAGGCGCTGCCCGGGGCCCGCGCCCGGCGCTTACGCGCCCCTCGCCAGCAGCTCGTCCGCCGAGCTGTTGACGGGCTGCGGCGTGCCCGTCAGGTCCATCACGAAGAGCGGCAGCCGCAGGTCGTCCGCGCGGGCGCGGGCGACCTCGTCGTAGCCGGCGAGCGAGAAGAAGACGCTCACCGCCTCGGCCGCGAGGCCGTTGAGCCACAGGCACTCGACGGCGCGGAGCGAGACGGGCCTGGTCGTCGGATCGACCTGGGCGACGAGGCCCGGCCCGCGCAGGTCGATCCCGGACGACGGCACCGGCTGCTCGTCCGGCTGGACGACCTCCCGGAAGCCGAGCCAGCGCAGATAACGCGCCGCGGCGGTGACGGCGTCCCGCGCCGTACGGATGGTGACCGGGCGGAAGGAGGGGCGCGGGACCGCCGCGGTGCGCGGCAGCGGGATGTGCGAGGGGGCTGGGGCCGAGGAGGAAGAAGGGACCGGGGCCTGGGCCGGGGCCGTGGTGACGCCCGTCGTGGAGGCGGTGGGGCCGGCCCCGGACCCCGTCGCGCGACACGCCTGCGGCGGCACCGAGGTCACCGGCCGCACGGGGATCCGCAGCACCGTGCCGCAGGGGCAGCCGAGCTCGGGCTGCGGCCACTGGTCCTGGCGCCCGCACGCGGCACAGCGGACGGTGACCCACTCGTCGGTCCAGGTGCGGTGGGTGATGGGCTCGGCGGGGGCTCCCTTGAGGAGGGGAGGGGCGACCGGCGCGCCACAGGCGCAGGGATAGACGGGCGGCGCGTACGCGTGCGCTCGCCGACAGGCCGGGCAGCGCACCGGCACCTTCTCACCCATGCCCTCGCCCACGGCCTCTCCCACGCTGTGCTCCGCGCCCTGCTCCACGCCTTTGCCCACGCCCTCGCCCACGCCCTCGCCCAC
The DNA here is from genome assembly GCF_040611175.1 of Streptomyces sp. NPDC003036. Taxonomy (NCBI): domain Bacteria; kingdom Bacillati; phylum Actinomycetota; class Actinomycetes; order Kitasatosporales; family Streptomycetaceae; genus Streptomyces; species Streptomyces sp. NPDC003036. Next base: position 43,609 of record NZ_JBEXNO010000002.1, read on the forward strand.
GACGGCCCCCTTCGCTCCGTGACCCATGGTCCACCAAGCGTGGCTTCTTGGGGAGGTCTTCGGCCATCGCGGCCCGAGTCGAGCGGTCGGCGCTTGACGCGATCGCCGCACCGACCCTAAATTGTTCCACATAACAGAAGTACACTTCCGCATTACGGAATCGACGCTCTCAGGTGGCGCGACAGAGCCCGATCCGCCAGGCCGAAGCAGGAGCACTCCATGCCTCGTATGACCGCTGCCCGAGCGGCAGTTGAGATCCTCAAGCGTGAGGGCATCACCAACGCGTTCGGGGTCCCGGGCGCGGCCATCAACCCCTTCTACCGGGCGCTCAAGGAGGGCGGTGGCATCAGCCACACGCTCGCCCGCCACGTCGAGGGCGCGTCCCACATGGCCGAGGGCTACACCCGCGCCAAGGCCGGCAACATCGGTGTCTGCATCGGCACGTCCGGCCCCGCCGGCACCGACATGATCACCGGCCTGTACTCCGCGATCGCCGACTCGATCCCGATCCTGTGCATCACCGGCCAGGCCCCGGTCTCGAAGCTCCACAAGGAGGACTTCCAGGCCGTCGACATCGCCGCGATCGCCAAGCCCGTCACCAAGGCCGCGACCACGGTCCTCGAGGCCGCGCAGGTCCCGGGCGTCTTCCAGCAGGCCTTCCACCTGATGCGCTCCGGCCGTCCCGGCCCGGTCCTCATCGACCTGCCGATCGACGTCCAGCTGACCGAGATCGACTTCGACCCGGACACGTACGAGCCGCTGCCGGTCTACAAGCCGCAGGCCACCCGCGCCCAGGCCGAGAAGGCTCTGCAGTTCCTGCTGGAGTCCGAGCGCCCGCTGATCGTCGCCGGTGGCGGCATCATCAACGCCGACGCCTCCGACCTGCTGGTCGAGTTCGCCGAGCTGACCAACATCCCGGTCATCTCCACCCTGATGGGCTGGGGCACCATCCCGGACGACCACGAGCTGGCCGCCGGCATGGTCGGTGTCCAGACCGCGCACCGCTACGGCAACGCGACCTTCCTGGAGTCGGACTTCGTCCTCGGCATCGGCAACCGCTGGGCCAACCGCCACACCGGTTACAACATGGAGGCCTACACCAAGGGCCGGAAGTTCGTCCACGTCGACATCGAGCCCACCCAGATCGGCAAGATCTTCGCCCCCGACTACGGCATCGCCTCCGACGCCAAGGTCGCGCTGGAGCTCTTCATCGAGATCGCCAAGGAGCTCAAGGCCGCGGGCAAGCTGCCGGACTTCAGCGCCTGGGCCGCCTCCGCGCAGGAGCGCAAGGGCACCCTGCAGCGCCGTACGCACTTCGAGAACATCCCCATGAAGCCGCAGCGCGTCTACGAGGAGATGAACAAGGCGTTCGGCCCGGAGACCCGCTACGTCACCACCATCGGCCTCTCCCAGATCGCCGCCGCGCAGTTCCTGCACGTCTACAAGCCGCGCCACTGGATCAACTGCGGCCAGGCCGGCCCGCTCGGCTGGACCATCCCGGCCGCCATCGGTGCCGCCACCGCGGACCCGGAGACCCCGATCGTCGCCCTCTCCGGCGACTACGACTTCCAGTTCATGATCGAGGAGCTGGCGGTCGCCGCCCAGCACAAGGTCCCCTACGTCCACGTGCTGGTGAACAACGCCTACCTGGGTCTGATCCGTCAGGCGCAGGTCAACCTGGGCATCAACTTCGAGGTCAACCTCGAGTTCGAGAACATCAACACCCCGGAGATCGGCGTCTACGGCGTCGACCACGTCAAGGTCGCCGAGGGCCTGGGCGTCAAGGCGATCCGGGTCACCGACCCGGAGAAGCTGGGGGAGGCGTTCGAGGAGGCCAAGAAGCTGGCCGTCGAGTACCAGGTCCCGGTGGTCGTCGAGGCCATCCTGGAGCGCATCACCAACATCGCGATGAGCAAGACGGTTGACATGAGCGACGTCACCGAGTTCGAGGAGCTGGCGACCGAGCCGGGCCACGCGCCGACGGCGATCCGCCCGCTCGTCTGACCCGCGACGCGAACCGCATATCCGGGGGGAGAACGGCCCCCGTCCCGAGCAGCGTGCTCGGGGCGGGGGCCGCGCGGCGTTCCGGGGCCGGTTCCGGCTCAGGCGGCCCAGCGGAGCGCGCGCAGGACGCGGTGTTCCACCCGGGCGGCGCGGTCCGCTTTGATCTCGACTTTCAGCTGTACGTCGGCGGGCAGGCTGCCGTTGCGCGTGGCGGCCACGTTGAGCACTCCGTCGGGGCCGATCACGCCGCAGTCGATGGGCAGGTCGTGCGACCGGTGCTTGGTGGACAGCGCCAGATTGAGGAACCGCAGGGTGACCCGGGTGCCGGCCTCCCCGCGGACGGTGGCGTACGCGGTGGCCGTGTACGCGCACGGGCCCTGGAGCAGCGCCGTGTCCCTGGCCATCTGCAGCAGCAGGTACTGCCCCGCCACGAGGGCCGGGCCGCCGGACACGGACTCGGTGATGACGCTCGGCATGGGGTCCTCCTGTGCGGGGGGCGGTGACTGGCCGCTCGCCCGGGCGACGATCCCGGGGAAGACGACGTTCTTGAACTGGCGCACGCGCGCGTCGCCGGGGCAGGCCGTGCCGGACACGGCCCAGGCGCTGTGCAGCCGGTGGTACCCGTAACCGGGATCGGAGGCGCTGCGGCAGACCCGCAGCGGGATGCCGTGGCGCTGGTGCAACCAGACGCCCAGCCGGATGAGCTGCTCGACCTGCTGGTCCGTCCACGGATCGGTGTGCTTCAGGTTCGACGCGGTCTCGATGGACACGGCCCCGGTACCGTCAGGCCGCCGGTTGGCCTGGTAGTTGGCGTCGGCGCGGGTCTCGGTGCCGATGTACTGGGCGAGGTCGCCCGCGTACCCGAGCCCGAAATGACTCTCCAAATTGGTCGAGTCGCGCCAGTACTCGTACATCCGGCGCGCGGTCCAGGGCGCGGCGATGCTGTGCAGGATGAACTGGGTGGGCCGGATCGCCGGTTGGCCGTCGGACTCCGGCTGTAACTCCATGCGGGTGGCGGCGGGATACCACGCCATGGGGACCCCTTCGGTGGTGATGGGGGAGTGGGGGAGGGGTGCCGACTCTGTCAGGTACACGGTCAGCGGTGTCGTACGGTGAGGTGATACCCACTCTCCGTAGCCATCACCCGTCCGTGCGGGCGTTCAGAGGTGCTTATCCGCGGATCCGGGGTACGCGATTGTCATGGCCGATGGTGTTGTGGACTCGGATGAACTGCTCCGCCGTATCCGGCTCGCCCGGGACTGGGTGCGGCAGCAGGAGGAGCGCGTAGAGCACGGGGCGACGGAGGGGGCGGCAGAGGAAGCGGCCGCGTACCGGGTGGTGCGGATGGTGCTGGACAAGCTGGTCGACCCGACGCACCACTAGGGTGCCTATGTGTCAGGCCGCGTGGACGCGGCCGATCGAGGGGCGGAGCTCGCCGGGTGCGCCGGTTGTGGGATTCGAGCGGCAGCCGCATGCCCGAAAACCGAGATCCCGGTGGTCGGCCGCCCCGAGGAGAGGGCGAACCGGCGCATGTCGCGGCAGCGGTGCTATCAGGCGAGGGCGGCCACCAGCAGGGTGAACGCGGCGAGGATGACGGCGACGCGGACGTAGTGGTGGGGGTGCCAACGGTGCAGCTGCTGCTTTCTCTGGCTCAGGGGCGGCGCGTCGGGACGCGCTGCGGTCGGGTCTCTTGGAGCCAGGCCAGATCGGCGAGGACATCGTGAGGCTGGAGCCGGCAGGTACGGCAGCTGTAAAGATGGGTGGGCGCGTTCACGAGGGTCAGGCGCTCCGTGGTGCCGCATCCGGCGCATCGCGCTTTCTGGTCCGTCATGGGGTCCTCCGCTCGTACGCGCGGCGCAGGTGGTCGCGCAGGAGCCCGGGGTCCGTCAGTACACCGTCGCCATGGGGCGGGTACAGCCACGTCCGGCCGCGCCCCGTCGCGCCGGGCGCCGGGCAGAGCAGCGCGCCGCCGCGCCCCACGCACACGGTGCCGCGCAGGTCCTCCCACTCCTCGGCCGTACCCGCCGGTACGAGGAACTCGACGGTCTGGCGGGGCTGGCAGTACAGCACGGGCCCGAGCGACACTGGCGTGTTGGCGAGCTCGTCCAGGGCGCGCATGCCGAGCGAGTCGATGGCGCGCAGGACGTCGAACCGTACGCCGAGCGGTACTTCGGCGAGATGGTCGGGGTTGTCGGCCCATGCGGTCAGGATGATCGACGGCGGGTCCATCACGGAGGCGAGCCACATCGCACCGGCGCTGATCCGGCTGCTTGCCGGGGCCTGAGCCTTCACGACGTCAACTCCCGCTCCGTGGGCGCCAGTACGGCGTACAGGGGCCGGATGCCGCGCTTCTCGGCGCACGCGCGGTGCGCGAACACGTGCCGGACGGTGCCGTCAGCGTCTTTGGCTTCGCGGACACACACGTCCGCGCCCTGGTTCGTGCAGTACACACAGGGCCGGTTCATACCAACTCCCAGTGAGCAGCGCATACGACGATGGGCCACACGTGGTATCGAGGCGGAGCCGGATAGGGTGGTGCGCTCCTGTCGCTCATGGGGAGATAGTGGCCCGCACGAGAGGCCGGAAGTGACACACCTTGTGTCACCCTGTCACACGGCCCCGATCCACTCCGCGAAGGACGTCAGGCTCTCGGCGTCCGCGCGCTTCAGGCGCCGGAGGGTGGCTGCGCTCTCCCGGGCCCAGGGGTGTTCGCGGGTGTGCTGCGGGGCGATACGGCGCGCCAACTTGAGCGATGCGAAAGCGTGGTCGTATTGGCCGGTCCAGAGCTGCGCGCGCGCCAGCTCGATGTAGAAGCCGCTGCGTCGCTCGGCGGGCAGGACCTCAGGGGGTTTCCATTGACGCGCGACCTCGAGCGCGTTGGCGATGTGGTCGCCTCCGAGGCTGACGGCCACGGAAACCCGGTGGATGCGCACGGAGTCCGGGCCGAAGGAAGTGCCGGCGTATACACGCTCCCGTAGGCCCTCGGTGAGCCGCTGCGCCTCGCCGAGATGCTCGACGGCTGCAGCCGCGTCACCGGCGCGTCCTGCGACGACCGCCGCACGCATGTGAAGGGCCCCGCGGGCTGCGGAGGTCCGCTCCTCGCGCGGGCTCGGTGCGGCATCGATAGCGGCGTGCAGGGCGCGTAGCCCGGCCTCGTGGGCGCGGGCGGCGAAGAAGACTTCGGTGCGTACGTACGCGGTGGTGGCGGTGGCCAGGGGGTCGCTGGTCCGGGGGGCTGCCCACCGCATCAGCTCGATGAGCCGGGCGGACAGGTCGCGGGCGCCGAACTTGTACGCCACGGCGTCAGCGGAGCGAGCCACGGAGAAGAGGACGGAGGCCGCGCGTGCCCGTTCTTTCGGCGGCGCCGAGTGAAGAGCCGCCGCCGCATCGGCCACGAGCCCTGGTGCTGCGGTGGCGAGACGTACGTATTGCGCGCCCAGGCGCCAACCCTGCGCCTCTTCGGCCGCGGCCTCCAGGGCGGTGAGGGGCCGGTCGGGTGGGGCACCGGGGATGTCGTACGAGGCGATGGCCGCCGACAGAGCGGGCAGCGTCGCGCGTACCCGCCCGTCGGTACGGGTTCGATCGGCGACCAGCCGACTCGGGTCCAGGCCGAGTGCGGCAGCGATCGCGTCGAGGGTGTCGTCGCTCGGCGCGCGGTTACCCTGCTCGATCTTCCGCAACATGCTCAGGGAGATGTGCGCCTGCGCGGCGAGATCGAGTTGAGACAGGCGGCGCGCACGGCGCGCCGTGGCGACGCGTTTGCCCACCTCGCGCATGGGGTCCGGCATACCGGCACAGTACCGGCAGCAATCTCTCACCGGGTAGTCGGTGCGCTGCGCGGGGTGATTATCCGGCGACGATGTCAAGCAGGTCGTGGAGGCTGTCGATGCTGTAGTCGGCAGCCTCGCGCACCTGTGGGTCATCGGCCCACAAATGGCCCCACGGGCCACGGCGTAGGTGCGCGGTGGCCAGGCCGACCTCGTGGGCGGGGAAGACGTCGTTCGCCGGGTGGTCCCCGACGTAGAGCGTCTCGCGTGGCGCCGCGTTCCCCGCATCCAGGACGCGTGCGTAAAAGTCCGGATGCGGCTTGGCGACTCCCCATTCGCCGCTGGTGGCGAGCTGGTCCACGGGCAGGTCGAGCGCGCGCAGCAAGGTGCCCACGCGGCGGGTTTGGTTCCCGGCGATGATCACGCGGACCCCGGCCTCGCGCAGAGCGTTCAGGGCGGGCCGGACGTCGTCGTACAGGTCCTCGTCGTCGAGCTGTTCTCCGTGGCCGGCGGCCTCTCGCGCGCGATACTCGGCGCCGATGTCGATGCCGGGCCGCAGAAGCCGGATCGCGTCGGCGTTGTCCCGCCCCTGTGCCGTGACGGCACCCACCAGGGCGGCGAGGGTGTGTCTCGGCACACCGAGCCAGTCTGCCCAGGACGCCCAGTAGCGGTCATCGCGAACCAGGGTCTCACCGATGTCGAGTGCGACTACACGGATCATGAGCGGCAGCGTAGCGGCGCGGGGAAAGGTACGAAGCGCCGTTTCCCGCCCGAAGACGAGGAGGGGCAACGTCATCGGTCGGCGGCCTGTCGCTGAGCGACCCCGAGGGTGCCGACGGACATTAAGGCAGCCGGCGGCGGCGATCACAACCAAGGCACGAGAAGAGCGCGGAGCTGGGGGACCGTAAACCCCAACTCCGCGCTCGGCTCTGCGATTCTTCAGTTGCTCACACGTGGATACGTGGTGACCGTCCGACGGTGCGAGGCTGGCGCGACAGGACGTTCGCGCCGCCGGACGGAGCTCATGGGGGAGGTGTCGGGACCGCGGCGGCGGCGACGGGAGGTTCCGTCGTCCCTTCCTTCAGGTCAAGAAGGGGACGGGTCTCCCTACCACCGCACTGGCTCGCACGCCGCCACGGTCCTCGATCTGGTCCGTCGCACCGACCACCCCTCATCCGGGCCGGTGTTCCGGACCGCGTACAGCGACAGACCTCCCGTCGGTCGCCGTACGCCGCCTGGATGGGCTTAGTCCTCGCGCAGGGCGCGGACCGCCTCTTCGACGCGCTTGCCGTAGTCCGGGTCGGCGGCGTGGAAGTGGGCCAGGTTCTTCTCGATGACGTCCTCGCGGGAGACCTGCGACAGGCCGCCGGCGATGTTCGCCACCAGGCGCTGCTTCTCCTCCTCGGACATCAGGCGGTAGAGCTCACCGGCCTGGAAGAAGTCGTCGTCCTTGGTGTGCAGCGGCGCGGCGTGCGTGCCGGTGTAGCCGGCGACGGCCAGCGGGGCGGAGAGCGCCGCGTCGGTCTGTGCGGGACCGGCGTAGGAGTTGGGCTCGTAGTTCTTGTCGTGGCGCGAGCCGTTGCGGGTGGCCATGAAGCCGTCCCGGCCGTAGTTGTCGGCGACCGTCGCCTTGGGGGCGTTCACCGGCAGCTGGGTGTGGTTGACACCGAGGCGGTAGCGGTGGGCGTCCGCGTAGGCGAAGAGGCGGCCCTGGAGCATCTTGTCCGGGGAGGGGCCGATGCCGGGAACGAAGTTGTTCGGCGAGAAGGCGGCCTGCTCGACCTCGGCGAAGACGTTGTCCGGGTTGCGGTCGAGGACCATGCGGCCCACGCGCTGGAGCGGGTAGTCGCCGTGCGGCCACACCTTGGTGAGGTCGAACGGGTTGAAGCGGTAGTCCGCCGCCTCGTGCGCCGGCATGATCTGCACGTACAGGGTCCACGAGGGGTTCACCCCGCGCTCGATGGCCTGGAGCAGGTCGGTCTGGTGCGAGTTCGCGTCCTTGCCGACCACCTCGGCGGCCTGCTCGGACGACAGGCAGCGGATGCCCTGGTTCGTCTTGAAGTGGTACTTGACGAAGAAGGCCTCGCCCTGGGCGTTCGTCCACTGGTAGGTGTGCGAGCCGTAGCCGTTCATGTGACGGTACGAGGCCGGGATGCCGCGGTCACCCATCAGCCAGGTGATCTGGTGCGTCGCCTCGGGGGCGTGCGCCCAGAAGTCCCAGACGTTGTCCGGCTCCTGCTTGCCCGTGAAGGGGTCGCGCTTCTGGGAGTGGATGAAGTCGGGGAACTTGATCGGGTCCTTGATGAAGAACACCGGGGTGTTGTTGCCGACGAGGTCGTAGTTGCCCTCTTCGGTGTAGAACTTCACCGCGAAGCCGCGCGGGTCGCGGACGGCGTCCGCGCCGCCCAGCGAGTCGGCGACGGTGGAGAAGCGGATGAAGAGCTCCGTGCGCTTGCCGACCTCGGAGAGGAAGTCCGCCTTGGTGTACGCGGTGACGTCGTCGGTCACCTCGAAGTAGCCGTACGCACCGGAACCACGGGCGTGCACCACGCGCTCCGGGATGCGCTCCCGGTTGAAGCGGGCGAGCTTCTCCAGCAGGTGCTGGTCCTGGAGGAGGAGCGGGCCACCGACGCCGGCGGTGGCGGAGTTCTGGTTGTCGGCGACCGGGGCGCCGGACTCGGTCGTAAGCACGCGCTTCGACATGGTGACCTTCCGTGCAGGAGCTGCTGAGCGGTGTCAGGAGCGTAAATTCGCTTCCGATGAAACGTCAACAGTTTGTTGAAATGAAGGTGGTGAATCCGGGCCGCGGCTGCGCTTGGGCGCGACAGGACAGGTGTCAGCGCAGCCACGGCCCGGATGCCGGGGGGAGGGCCGTCAGGCCCTCGGGCGGAGCCGCGAGGGCTCCCGCCGGGTCAGACCTGCTGGCCGGAGAGGCGCTCGACGGCGCGCAGCAGGGCCGAGTGGTCCAGGCCACCGTCGCCCTGCGCGCGCAGGGAGGCGACGAGCTGGGCGACCACGGCGCCGACCGGAAGGGCCGCACCGACGTTGCGGGCGGCGTCGGTGACGATGCCCATGTCCTTGTGGTGCAGGTCGATCCGGAAACCGGGCTTGAAGTCGCGGTTGAGGAAGTTGTCCTTCTTGCGGGTCAGGACCGTGGAGCCGGCCAGACCGCCGTTGAGGACGTCCAGGGCCGCGTTGAGGTCCACGCCGGACTTCTCCAGGAAGACCACGGCCTCGGCGCACGCCTGGATGTTGACCGCCACGATGAGCTGGTTGGCGGCCTTCACCGTCTGGCCGGAGCCGTGCGGGCCGCACAGCACGATGGTCTTGCCGAGGGCTTCGAGGATCGGCTTGGCCTCGTCGAAGTCGGCCTGCTCGCCACCGACCATGATCGAGAGCACGGCCTCGATGGCGCCGGCCTCGCCGCCGGAGACGGGGGCGTCCAGGACGCGGATGCCCTTGTCCTTGGCGTTCTTGGCCAGGTCGACGGAGGTCTGCGGGGTGATCGAGGACATGTCGATCAGCAGGGCGCCCGACTTGGCGTTCTCCAGGATGCCCTCGGGGCCGTACGCGATGGCCTCGACCTGCGGGGAGGCGGGCACCATCGTGATGACCACGTCGGCGTCCTTGACGGCCTCGGCGATCGAGCCGGCGGCCGTGCCGCCCGCCTTGGCCAGGCGGTCCAGCTTGTCCTGCTCCAGGGTGTAACCGGTGACCTGGTAGCCGGCCTTGATCAGGTTCTCGGACATGGGGGAGCCCATGATGCCGAGGCCGATCCACGCGATCTTGGGAAGGTTGCTCATGAGGGTGCCTCTCAAAAACTGGTGGTGCGGGAAGAAGTCAGCGGGCCGCGCGGGCGTCGGCCGGGAGCCAGTCGAAGGACTCGGCGCTCGGGCGGTCGCCGGCCTTGTACTCCAGGCCGACCCAGCCGTCGTAACCGGCCTTCTTGAGCTGGTCGAGCAGCTCCTCCAGCGGCAGCGAGCCGGTGCCCGGCGCGCCACGGCCCGGGTTGTCCGCGATCTGGACGTGACCGGCCTTCGCGGCGTACGCCTCGATGACCTCGCCGACGTTCTCGCCGTTCATCGACAGGTGGTAGATGTCGAGGAGGAACTTGGCGTTGCCGAGGCCGGTGGCCTCGTTCACCTTGTCCACGACCTCGATCGCGGCCGGGGCGCTCACCAGCGGGTAGAGCGGCGACTCCGGCTTGTTGAGGGTCTCGACCAGGAGGATCGCACCCACCCGGTCGGCGGCGCGGGCCGCGGCGACCAGGTTCTCCAGGGCGAGCTCGTCCTGGACGGCCGGGTCGACGCCGTCGACGCGGTTGCCGTAGAGCGCGTTGAGCGCCTTGCAGCCGACCGAGGCGGCGAAGTCCGCGGCCACGTCGATGTTGGCGCGGAAGCGGTCCGACTCCTCACCCGGGACGGACAGTGCGCCGCGGTCCGGGCCCGGAAGGGCGCCGGCGTAGAAGTTCAGGCCCACCAGCTGGGTGCCGGCGTCGTCCAGCGCCTTCTTCAGGGCGTCGAGTTCGCTCTGGTCGGGCGTGGGCGTCTCGATCCAGGGCCACCACAGCTCGACCGCGGTGAAGCCCGCCGCGGCTGCGGCCGCGGGGCGCTCCAGGAGCGGGAGTTCCGTGAAGAGGATCGACAGGTTCACATCGAAGCGCTGGTCCGTGTATCCCATGAGGGGTTCGGCGCTCCTTCCGTATTGCGGAAGTTCGTTTCTGCTTAACGGAAGATTGCCTGGCGGGGGGGACGGCTGTCAAGACCGGCACGCAAAACGGGCGCACAAAAAGGCGCCTTCCGGACGATGGCCCGGAAGGCGCCTGGGGATCCCTGTGCGGTCGTACGGAAAGACGGGGCCGGGAAAGCCGGCGGAAGGGTCGGAGCGCGGGGTCAGAGCGCGTCGACGGCGCTCACCTTCCACCCCTCCGATGTGCGCGTGAGCGTCATCCGCACCCGGTTCAGATCCACGCGCGGCCCCGGCACCTGGGTGCTCGTGGTGACCTGGTTCACGAAGAGCAGCACGACCGCCCGGTCCGGGGAGGCGGACACCACCGACACCGCCGGAGCGCCCCCGTCCGGCGGCTCCACCACCGACGCCTTGACCACGCCCCGGTACTTCTTCGCCGTCGGCGCCACCACGCTCGTGGTCGTCCTGCGGTACTCGTCACGGAACGCGCCCGTCAGGCGGGCCCGTGCCGCCGCGAAGTCCTTCTCCAGGCGCCGGTGGTCGTACGACAGCACCACCGGCGCCGCCTCCCGCGCCGCCTCGGCCGCCTCCGCCCGCGCCCGGTCGGTGCCCCGCCCGTCCGCGTACGCCCGTACGAGCACGGCCAGCGCGACCGCCCCCGCCACCAGGAGCACGGCGAGCGCGACGAGCAGCGCGGTGCGCCGGCGCCCCTGGGGCGGCTCCTCCGGTTGCTCCCAGTCGGGCGCCTCCCAGTCCGGGTCCGGAGGCGGGGCCTGGGCCTCCGCCCCGGGTTCCTCCCGGGCACGCAGCGTGCGGGAGGACACCACGGCGGTGCCCGGGCCGGACCGATCGGCACGCTCGGTGCGTTTGGCCGCCGCGCGGGCGGCCGCCGACAGGGAGCGGCGGCCGGAGGAGCCGGCGCCCCGGCCCCGGATGGACGTGTTCGCCATGGGTTTCTCCTTTCGAGCCGGCATCAGCCGGTCATCAGCCGGTCATCAGCCGGTCATCAGCCGACGAACTCGACGCCGGACGTCAGCCAGCGCCCGTCCTCGCGTACGAGATCGAGCTGGAGCCGGTACGTACGGGCCTGGCCCTGCGGCGCGGCGGTGTTGGTGACCTTCGAGTCGGCGACGACCAGCACGCGCGCCGACCGCTCGTCGGCGCGGACGATGCCCGCCTCCAGCACCTGGCCCTCCGACACCGACTTGTTGGCGGCCACCAACTTCGTCAGCTGAGCCGTCTGCGCCGCGAACTGCTCCTTGAACTCGCCCGTGGCCCCCTTCAGGACGTTGGCGCTGTCCCGCTGGTAGTGCCGGTAGTCGAGCGAGGTGAAGTTCAGCGCCGACTGGCGGGCGGCGGCGAGGACGTCGTGGCGGCGCTGCTCCTCGGCCCGCTGCTCGTACACCCGCACGCTCAGCCAGCCCGACGCGGCCGTCACCGCCACGGTCGCCACCGCGAGCGTGGCGGGCATGGCCCGGCCCCGGCGCGCGGCCGCCCGGAGCCGCCGCAGCGCGTGGGCGCAGCGCCGTCTCACGGCCCCCGCCATGCCACCGGTCATGCGATCGGTCATGCCATCGGTCCGACGAGCAGCCATTGCCAAGAGTCCTTTCCGAACACGCTCTGTTCGCCGCCCGTCGAGCCGATCTCGACGAGCCTTCCGCCCGGACCGGCGACGGTGCCGGTCGCGGGGTCGTACGGGGTGACGTACGCGGCGGGATCCGCACCTCCGGAGTCGGTACGCCCCCGCCCCGAGGGCCCCGGCGCGTTCTGCGCGCCGCGCACCGAGGTCTTCGAGCCCCGCGGGGCCGAACAGTGCGCCCGCGTGTTCGCCGGGCGCTCGCTCGTGTCGGCGGGGTCGCGGCGCTGCGTGCCGTAGCCCTGGCGGCAGGCCGGCGGGTCGTCGGCGCCGACGACGAGCCCGAAGTGGGTGGTGCCGTCTCCGGGGATCACCGTGTAGCTGCCGGCCACCACCACCGGGAAGGTGACCAGCGCCTGCTCCACGCCGGGCAGCCGGGCCACCGTGACCTGGCCGCCGCTGATGAGGTTGCCGAGCAGGACCGGCACATGGGGCCGGGTCGAGGTCAGCAGCGAGTCGAGCTCCTGGGCGGCGGGCGCGCCCGCGCCGATCAGGCGGCGGAGGTCGCCGTCGCTCGACTTCAGCTCGGCGGTCAGGGCCGCCAGGTCCTTGGAGAAGGCCTTGATGGCCGAGCCCTGGTCCGCCTGGGTCTTCAGGACCGTCCGCGAGTCCTCGATCAGCGCGATCGTCTGCGGGAGGGAGTCCGACGCCGACTCCACGAGCTTGTTGCCGGAGTCCACCAGCCGGCTCAGCTCCGGGCCCGTGCCCGCGAACGCCTTGCCCAGCTCGTCGACCGTGACGCGCAGGTCCTCCTTGCCGACGGAGTTCACCAGCCGGTCCAGGCTCAGCACGAGCTCGGTCGCCGGCAGCGGTACGCGCGTGTCGCGGCGCGGGATGGTGGAGCCGTCGCGCAGGTACGGGCCGCCCGCGCCGCGGGGCTGGAGGTCGACGTACTGCTCGCCGACGGCGGAACGGTTCGCCACGACCGCGACCGTGTCCGCCGGGATCCGCGCCCCGTCCTCGATGTCCAGCTCCACCGTGACCCCGTCGCCGCGGGTGAGCCGCAGCTCGCCCACCCGGCCCACCGGCACGCCCCGGTAGGTCACCTCGGCGCCCTCGAAGACGCCCCCGGAGTCGGCGAAGTCGGCGTGGACGCGGTAACCGCGGTCGAGGATCGCGTCGACGAGCCCCGTGTACTGGGCGCCGACGTACGACACGCCGACGGCGGTGACGGTGGCGAAGGCGAGGAGCTGGGCCTTGACCGTACGGGTGATCACGGTTGCATCCCCTTCAGCAGCAGTTCCGCGAGCGCGATGTCGTACGAGGCCGGGTGCGAGCCCGCGTGCGCTCTCCCGTACGTGACCTGCGTACCGGTGCAGACCGGCGGGCAGAGCGGCTCCGGAGGGCCCGATGGAGCGGGCCCGCCCGGTGGCCGCGGCGCGCCGGGCACCTCCGGTACGCCGGGCACCTCCGGCACCTCCGGAACCTCCGGCACCTCCGGCAGCCCGGGCGTCTCCGGGAGCCCCGGTACGCCCGGCACCTCCGGGAGACCGGGCGCGGCCGGCGGCTCGTCGTCGAGGTTTCCGTAGATGCTCGCCAGGTCCAGGTCGGCGGTGACGCCGAGGTTGACGTAGTCGCCCTTGATCGCGTCCACGGCGTTGCGCGGGAAGGGGTACGTCGTCAGCAGCTCCAGGGAGTTCGGCAGATCGTCGCCCGCCTTGTTCAGCTGCTCCAGGACCGGCCGCAGGCTGCGCAGGTTGGCGACGACGTCGGAGCGCGAGGCGTTGATCACCTGCGTGCCGGTGGTGCTCAGCGCCGACAGGGAGGTGAGCATCGCCGTCAGCTTGGTCCGCTGGTCCGCCAGCACCTTCAGCGCGGGCGGCAGGGTGTCGACGGCCTGGGCGATGGTCTTCTTCTCCGCCGCGAGCCGCTGCGAGAGCCGGTCGAGGCCGGCCAGGGCGCGGACGATCTCGGCGCGCTGCGCGTCGAGCCCGCCGATGAAGGTGTCCAGCTCCTTCAGCAGCGACTTCACCCGGTTCTCACGGCCCTCCAGGGCCTTGTTGAGCTCCGTGGTGATCGTCTTGAGCTGGGCGACCCCGCCGCCGTTGAGCAGCGCCGACAGCGCGGACAGCACCTCCTCGATCTCCGGGTTGCGCCCGGAGCGCGACAGCGGGATGCGCGCCCCGTCCTTCAGCCGCCCGGACGGCGCCGCGTCCACGGGCGCCGACAGCGCCACGTACTTCTCGCCGAGCATGCTGGTCTGGCGGAGCTCGGCGACGGCGTTGGCCGGCAGCTTCACCGCGTCGTCGACGCGCAGCCGCACGCGCGCGTGCCAGCCGTCGAGCTCGACCTTCTCGACCGCGCCCACGGTCACGTTGTTCACCTTCACCGCGGACTGCGGCACCAAGTCCAGGACGTCCCGGAACTCGACCGTGACGCGGTACGCGTCGCCGTCGGCGGCCGCGCCGCCCGGCAGGCCGACGTTGTACAGACCGTCGAAGCCGCAGCCCGACAGCAGCAGCGAACCGGCGGCCGTCCACACGACGGCGGTCACACGCGGTGCCCTCATGCGTCCGCCTCCAGGATCCCGCCGAGCGTCCGGTCGACCGAGCCGCTCCCGGCGACCGGCGCCGCGGACGTCAGCGGCTCCGGCAGCGAGTCGAACAGCCGCTTGAGCTCCGCGCAGTCCTTCGCCTTCGCCTCGCCCGCCGTGGAGAGCAGGGAGCACAGCAGCGAGGCCGGGTCCTGGGGATGGTCGGGGTTGTTGCGGGTGTCGAGGGTCCCGGAGGACGGGTTGTAGGCGTTCTGGAGGTTCGACAGGCCGGTCGGCGCCACCTCCAGCAGCTCCGCGAGCGCGGCGCGCTGGGTGACCAGCACCTTGGTGACCTTGGCGAGCCCCTCGACGTTCGTGGTCAGCGCCTTCTTGTTGTCCCGTACGAACGCGGAGACGTCGGCGAGCGCCACGCCCAGGTGCCGCAGTGCGGCCGCCAGGTCCTTGCGCTCGGCGGCGAGCTGGTCGGCGACCTGCGCCAGGCTGTCGTTGAACGACCGCACGCTCTTGTCGTCGGCCGCCAGCGCCGCCGTGAACACCTGGAGGTTGCGGACGGTGGAGAACAGGTCCTGCCGGCCGTCGGAGAGCGTGGTCACCGCCAGGGACAGGTCCTCCACCGTCTGGTGCAGCTTGGCGCCCTGCCCTTCGAGGTTGTCCGCGCTCACGCCCAGCAGCCGGGAGAGGGACCCGTCCTGGTTCGCGCCGCGCGGGCCGAGCGCCTCCGCCGTCGTGTGCAGGCTGTCGAAGACGCGGTCCAGCTCGACGGGCACGGCCGTCCGCGCCTCCGGGATGACGTCGCCGTCGCGCAGCCGCTCGCCGCCCCGGTACACCGGAAGCAGCTGGACGTAACGGTCGCTGACGACGGAGGAGTTGATGATCGCGGCCCGGGCGTCGGCCGGGACCGCGCGCTCGGAGTCGTACTCCAGCGTGACCCGCACCCGCCGGCCCTCCGGGGTGATCTCCTTCACCTCGCCGATGCGCACGCCCAGCACGCGGACGTCGGAGCCGGGGTAGATGCCGACGGTGCGCGGGAAGTACGCGGTGACGCGGACCGGCTCCGAGCGGGGCCAGAGCACCACGGTGGCGGCGGCGACGACCGCGAGGGCGACGGCGAGGGCCAGGACTCGACGCGTCTTCATGACGGACCTCCCGTGCGCGGGACCACCGGTGCGGCGACCATGTTCTGGATGTAGCTGTCGAACCAGCGGCCGTTGCCGAGGGTGTTGGTGAAGACCCGGACGTACGGCGCCATGAGCTTGATGGAGCGGTCCAGACTCGCCTGGTTGCGTTCGAGCATCGCGACCACCTGGTTCAGGCCCTCCAGGGCCGGGCCGATCTCCGCCTTGTTGTCCCGGACCAGGCCCGAGAGCTGGATGCCGAGGGCGGCGGAGCTCTTGAGCAGCGCGTGGATCGCCGCCCGGCGCCGGGCGATCTCCGTGAAGAGCGCGTCACCGTCCTTGACGAGCTTCGAGAACTCGCCGGAGCGCGCGGCGAGCACCCCGCTCACCCCGTTGGCGTGGGCGAGGAGCTCGCGCAGCTGCTGGTCCCGGGAGGCGACCGTGCGGGAGATCCGCGACAGCCCCTCGAGGGACGCCCGCACCTCGGCGGGGGAGTCCTCGAAGGTGGCGGAGAGGGTGTCGAGCGCCTTGGCCAGCCGCTCCGTGTCGACCTGCTCGGTCGTGGTCGTCAGATCGCTGAAGGCCGCGACGACGTCGTACGCGGGAGTCGTACGGCTCAGCGGGATCTCGCTGCCGGGCGCCAGCTGCCCGGAACCCTTCGGCTCCAGGGCGAGGTACTTCGCGCCGAGGATCGTCTTGATGCGGATGGCGGCCCCGGTGCGCGTACCGAACGCGGGGTCGCCCTTGACCCGGAACACCACCTTGACGTGGTCTCCGTCCAGGTCCACCTCGTCGACCTTGCCGACCTTCACCCCGGCGATACGCACCTCGTCGCCGGGCTTGAGGCCGCCCGCCTCCGAGAAGGCGGCGCTGTACGTCTCGCCGTCGCCGATCAGCGGCAGGCTGTCGGCGTTGAAGGCGGCGACGGTGAGGAGCGCGAGGGCCGTGAGGCCGGCGGCGCCGATGGTGACGGGGTTGCGGTCGCGGAACGGGATCATGCGGGGTTTCATGAGCACCTCGCCCGGGCGACGTGGAGCTCGGGGGTGATGACCTCCCGCGTCTTCGGCAGCACGATCCGGCCGTCGAAGTCGCAGAGGTAGAAGTTGAACCACGAGCCGTACGAGGCGGTCCTCGTCAGCTTGTTGAGCTTGTTCGGCAGCCGCTTCAGCACGCCCTCCACGGTCTTCTCGTTCTCGTTCAGCGTTCCGGTGAGCTCGGTCAGTTCGGCGATGTCGTCCTTCAGTGGCGGCCGGGCCTCCGCGAGCAGGCCGGAGGTGGCCTCGGTCAGGTTGTTGATGTTCACCAGCGACTCGCCGATGGGCTTGCGGTCGGCGGCCAGTCCGGAGATCAGCCGCTGGAGCTGCTGGATCAGCCCCGAGAAGCGGGCACCGCGCTGGTCCAGCGTCGCCAGCGTGGTGTTGAGGTTGTCGATCACCGAGCCGATCAACTGGTCGCGGTCGGCGAGCGTGGTGGTGAGCGACGCCGTGTGCGCGAGCAGGCTGTTGACCGTGCCGCCCTCGCCCTGGAGCGTCTTGATGATCTCGGTGGCGAGCTGGTTGACGTCCTTCGGGCTGAGCGCCGCGAACAGCGGCTTGAAGCCGTTCAGCAGCGCGTTGAGGTCCAGCGCGGGCTGGGTGCGGGCGAGGGGGATGGTGCCCCCGGGCCGCAGCCTGGTGCCGTCGCCGGCGCCCTCCGTCAGTGCGATGTAGCGCTGGCCGACCAGGCTGCGGTAGCGGATGACGGCGCCGGTGCTCGTCAGCAGCGGCCGGTCCCGGGTGACGGTGAAGGTCACCTCCGCGAGTGTGCGGTCCTTGATCTCGATCTCCTCGACCTCACCGACGCGTACGCCCGCGACGCGGATGTCGTCGCCCTCCTCCAGGCTGGTGACATCGCTGAACACCGCCCTGTACGTGTGCTCGGGGGTGAAGGAGATGCCGACGATCGTCGCCGCCAGCAGCGTGGTCGCCAGGACCGTCACCACGGCGAAGAGACCGAACTTGATCAGCGGCGCCGCGGCGCTGCGCGCGTTCTTCACCGGGCTCATGCGACGCTCACCGCCGTCCCGCGCGCCATCGGGCCGAAGAGCAGCGTCGCCACCGCCGGCACCTCGTCCGCCGGTACGCCCATGACGGGCGCCACCAGTGCGCCCACGGCGCGCTGCTCGGCGGCGGTGGCGGACGACTGGCGGGCGCCGTTCCCACCGTGGCCGGGGTGCGCGTCGCGCGTACCGTCGTCGAGCTTGGTGTGCCCGGCCGGGACCCGCGGCCCGGGGAGCCCCCGGCAGTCCGGGCCCGACCGCTCGCGGTAGCGGGGCTCCTCGCCGGGTGCGTAACCCGGCCGCTGGCGGACGATTTCCAGGGTGATGCGCATCTTTCCGCCTCTGAAGGTCTCTTCGGCCGCGGCCTCCTGCCTCACCAGCCCCTTGAGGAGGCACGGGTACTCGGGCGCGTATCGGGCGAACAGCGCCAGGGTGGGGCGGGAGACACGGCCCAGGGTGATGAGCCGTTCGCCGTTCTCGTCGAGGAAGCCCTCGGCGGTGCCGGAGACCGTGGCCGTGGAGGTGAACAGGGCGGCCAGCTGGTCCTGCTTCTCGACGATCGTGCGGCTGGTGGTGAGGGTGTTGCGCAGGATGCGCAGCAGATCGGGCGCCGCGTCCCCGTACACCTCGGCCACGTCGGCGAACCGCGTGATGTTCTCCTTGATGGACGGCATGTGCGGGTTGAGGCGGCGCAGGTAGTCCTCGACGCGGACCAGGTTGTCGCCGATGCGGTCGCCGCGCCCCTCCAGCGCCGTCGCGAACGCCGACAGCGTCGCGTTCAGCTCGGCGGGCCGTACGGTGCGCAGCAGCGGCAGCAGGTCGTTCATCAGCTGCTGCACCTCCATGCCGACCTTGGTGCGGTCCTGGCCGATGACGTCCCCGGCGCGGATGGGGCGCGCCGTCGAGCCGGCGGGGGCGACGAGATCGACGTACTTCTCGCCGAACAGCGTCTTGGGCAGCAACCGCGCGTGCACGTCCGCCGGGATGCGCGCCGTGTGCTCCGGCTTGAGCGCGATGTCGAGCACCGCCTTCTCGCCGTCGGCCCGTACGTCCCTGACCTCGCCCACCAGCAGGCCGCGCAGCTTGACGTCGGCGCGCGGCTCCAGCTGGTTGCCGAGGGTGTCCGCCTCCAGCGTGATGCGTACGACGGAGGTGAAGACCTGCTGGTAGACGGCGACGGAGAGGGAGAGGAGGAGGGCCAGGACGGCGAGGAAGACGACGCCGTACAGCCGCAGTTTCACCGGTGTGCGCATCGGCCCCTACCCCGCAATCCGTACGGTCGTGCTGGCGCCCCAGATCGCCAGGCTCAGGAAGAAGTCCAGGACGTTGATCGCCACGATGGACGTGCGCACCGCGCGGCCGACGGCGACGCCGACCCCGGCCGGGCCGCCGCGCGCGTAGTAGCCGTAGTAGCAGTGCACCAGGATGATCACGACCGCGAAGACGATCACCTTGCCGAACGACCACAGCACGTCGACCGGCGGCAGGTACTGCTGGAAGTAGTGGTCGTACGTCCCCGCCGACTGGCCGTAGTAGCCGGTGGTGATGGTGCGGGCGGCGAAGTACGAGGACAGCAGGCCGACGACGTACAGCGGGACGACGGCGACGAACCCGGCGATCATGCGGGTGGTGACGAGGAAGGGCAGCGACGGGACGCCCATGACCTCCAGGGCGTCCGTCTCCTCGCTGATCCGCATCGCGCCGAGCTGCGCCGTGAAGCCCGCGCCGACGGTGGCGGAGAGCGCGAGCCCGGCGACGAGCGGGGCGATCTCGCGGGTGTTGAAGTACGCGGAGAGGAACGCCACGAAGTTCGACGTGCCCAGCTGGTTGAGCGCCGCGTACCCCTGGAGGCCCACCTCGGTGCCGGTGAAGAAGGAGAGGAACGCGATGACGCCGACGGTGCCGCCGACGACGGCGAGCGCGCCGCGCCCGAAGCTCACCTCGGCGAGCAGCCGCAGGATCTCCTTCTTGTAGCGGCGCAGGGTGCGGCCGGTCCAGGCGAGCGACCGGCCGTAGAAGGCCAGTTGGGCGCCCAGCTCCTCCAGGCTGTGCAACAGAGCCATGCGAGCCATGCGGTCACCCCTTCTGCGGAACGACTTGGAAGTACACGGCGGTCAGCACGAAGTTCGTCACGAAGAGCAACATGAAGGTGATCACCACGGACTGGTTCACGGCGTCGCCGACGCCCTTCGGACCGCCCTTCGCCGTGAGGCCCTTGTACGAGGCGACGATCGCCGAGATCGCGCCGAAGACCAGGGCCTTGAACTCGGCGGCCCACAGGTCGGAGATCTGCGCGAGGGAGGTGAAGGAGGCGAGGTACGCGCCCGGCGTGCCGTTCTGGAGGACGACGTTGAAGAAGTAGCCGCCCGCGACGCCGACGACGGAGACCAGGCCGTTGAGGAGCACCGCGACCAGCATCGAGGCGAGGACCCGCGGGACGACGAGCCGGTGGATCGGGTCGATGCCCAGCACCTGCATCGCGTCGATCTCCTCGCGGATCTTGCGCGCCCCGAGGTCCGCGCAGATCGCGGTGCCGCCCGCGCCGGCGATCAGCAGCGCCGTGACGATGGGCGACGCCTCGCGCAGGACGGCGAGGACGGAGGCGGCGCCGGAGAACGACTGGGCGCCCAGCTGCCGGGTGAGGCTGCCGATCTGGAGGGCGATGACCGCGCCGAAGGGGATCGAGACGAGGGCGGTGGGGAGGATCGTCACACTCGCGATGAACCACGCCTGCTGGATGAACTCCCGCACCTGGAAGGGGCGGCGGGGCAGCGTGCGCAGCACGTCCAGGGCCATCGCGAAGAGGCTGCCGGAGTGGCGCAGGGCGCCGAGGGGGGAGAGGCTCACTTGGCCACCGCCTCCTTCACCGCTTGCTCGCGCTCGGCGATGGCCTGCCAGCGCTCCGGCCGGTCGATCCCGGCGCTCGGCAGCAGCCGGGGCGTCAGAGGCGTCGGGGCGTCGTCGCCCGAGGCGTCGATCTGGGCCAGCTCCTGCTCGACCTGCGCGGCGTCCTTCTCCTCCGCCATGCCGATCGGGCCCTGCATGCGGCCGTTCAGGAACTGCCGCACGACCGGTTCGGTGCTGGTCAGCAGCTTGTCGCGGGGGCCGAACATCACCAGCTCGCGGCGGAAGAGCAGCCCGATGTTGTCGGGGACCTGGCGGGCCGAGGCGATGTCGTGCGTGACGATGAGGAAGGTCGCGTCGATCTGGGCGTTGAGGTCGACGATCAGCTGGTTGAGATAGGCGACCCGGACCGGGTCGAGGCCGGAGTCGGGCTCGTCGAAGAGGATGATCTCCGGGTCCAGGACCAGCGCCCGGGCCAGCCCCGCGCGTTTGCGCATGCCGCCGGATATCTCGCCGGGGAGCTTCTCCTCGGCGCCGATCAGGCCGACCATGTCCATCTTCTCGAGGACGACGCGCCTGATCTCGCTCTCGGACTTGCGGGTGTGCTCGCGGAGGGGGAAGGCGATGTTGTCGTACAGGTTCATCGACCCGAACAGCGCGCCGTCCTGGAACAGCACCCCGAAGAGCTTGCGCACCTCGTAGAGGTCGTGTTCCCGGAGGGCGGTGATGTCCCGTCCCGCGATGCGGATCGAGCCCCGCTCGGGCTTGAGCAGCCCGACGAGCGTCTTGAGGAAGACCGACTTGCCCGTGCCCGAGGGGCCCAGCATCACCGAGATCTCCCCGGCGGGCAGTGTCAGCGAGACGTCCTGCCAGATGACCTGGTGGCCGAAGGACTTCGTCAGCCCTTCCACGCAGATCTCGACACCCATCCGGTTCACCCTTCAGACCGTGAGCAGCTCCGACATCTGCTCTACGGGGAGGGGCGGGGCGTCCGTCGCGCGGAACCGGAATTTTTTCCGGAGGGCTTCTCCGTCAGGGGGTGGGGAGCTCGACGTCCGAGGTCGGTACGGGTACGGGGAGCTCCACCGGCGGGAGCGGCAACTCCGGAACGCGGACCTTCGGCACCTCGGCGACCTTCGTGACCTCGGGGACCTCGGGGACCCCGGGGAGCGGCGGGACCTCAGGGAGCGGCGGAACCTCCGGAAGCGTCGGTGTGGGCAGCGGCAGGGACGGCAGCGGCGGCTGCGGCGGAGCCGTACGGTCCGCAGGTGTCCTCGTGGAGGCCGCCGGAGACGGCGTGTGCGTCGGCGTGGCGGAAGGCGACGGCGACGGCTGCCGGCTTGGGGCGCGGACGTCCGCCGCCCCGGAGGTCACCGGGGCCGACGCGGGCCGCTCCCGGGCCGGCCGGTCCTGGGCGTGCGGCAGCACGAACCCGGCCACGGCGAGGGTCGCGGCGGTCGAGGCGGCGGCCACCGCCACCTGGGTGGAGCGCGGGCGGCCGCGCCCGCAGAGCCACAGCAGCAGCCCCAGGGTGGCGGCGAGCGAGTTGCGCAGGGTGCGGCGGGCGCGGGCGAGCAACGACTCGACCGTGCGGTAGCTCAGGCCCATCTTGTGGGCGACCTGCCCGACGTCCAGGTCCTCGGACTTCAGCCAGAGGGCCTCCGCCTGGCGCGCGGGCAGCTCCCCGCTCCGTACCGCGAGCCACTTCGCCTCGGCGCGGTCGCACACCAGCTCGTCGACCGGCGCCGGGCCGGGCGGGACCAGCGCGGCGGTCCGGCCGGGGTCGGCGTCGCGGTGGACCTGGCGGTACCGGTCGACGCACAGCCGCATCGTGACCGTGGTCAGCCAGGCGCCGAGGCGCTCGTCGTCCAGGTGCGGCTGCTCGGCGGCGCGCAGCATCGCCTCGTGCACGGCGTCCTCGGCGTCCTCCAGGCTCATGGACCTGCGCCGGGCCACCTTGAGCAGGTGCTCGCGGTGGCTCCACGCCCGCTGCCAGCGGTCATCGGACACGTCCGTTCCCATGAGGGCCCCTTCGCGCTACCCGCCGGTACCTGCCGCCCGGCGGGCGCGACATTACCGCCCGGTATCCGGAATTGTGGAGGGGGCTGCGGGCATCGAGTCCTGACCGTTGCCGAGCGGCGGACCTGGGAGGACGGCATCGGCATCCGGAATCGGAAGGCCTGATTCCGAAGCCGGTGCTTCCGGTGCTTCGGGTGCGCCCGTCGGCCGCGGCCGGGCCGGCTCCGACGGCTCCGAAGGCCGCGACGGCTGCGCACCCCGCGGTGGTACGGGTCCGGGCCCGGCCTTCGAGGAGCCGCCCGGCCGCGCCGGGCCGGGGGAGCGGGGCGGCTCCGACGACGGCGTACGCGGCGGCTCCGGGACCACCACGGGCCCGGCGACCACCACGGGGTCCCCGCCGAGGAAGTACGCGTACCAGGCCCTGACCGTCCGCAGGTACGCCGTCGAGTGGTTGTAGCCGAGGATCGCCCGGTCCAGGTCGGACGGGTCGGCCAGGTCGCGCCCGCCCGCGCAGAGGTAGCGCCCGGCCGCCAGCGCCGCGTCGTAAATGTTGCCCGGGTCGGCGCGGCCGTCGCCGCTGCCGTCGGCGCCCCAGGCGGCCCAGGTCGAGGGGATGAACTGCATCGGCCCCACCGCGCGGTCGTACACCGCGTCCCCGTCGTACGCCCCGCCGTCCGTGTCCCTGATCAGCGCGAAGCCGTTGCCGTCGAGCCGGGGGCCGAGGATCGGCCGCACGGTCGTGCCGTCGGCGGTGAGGCGTCCGCCGCGCGCCTGGCCCGACTCGACCTGGCCGATCGCCGCGAGCAGCTGCCAGCGCAGTCCGCACCCCGGGGCGCTGCCCGCGAGCGCGGTCTCGGCGTGCCGGTAGGCGGCCAGCACCGCGGCGGGCAGCGTTCCGCCGAGGCCGCCCGAGCCCGTGTCCGTACCGGTGGCCGTGCCCGCGGGGGCGGCCGTCCCCTTCCCCGCCCGCAGCGGCGGAAGCTCCGTGCGGTACGGCGAGTCACCCGTCACGCTCGGCCCCGCCGCGATGCGGTCCCGCCCCCGGGGTTCCTCCGTGGCCGAGGCCACCGCCCCCGGCGCCTGCGAGGCGGTCAGCGCCGCCATCGCCGCCGCCGCGAGCGCCGTGCCCCTGACGGCTCTTCCCTTGTGTCCACGTCCGGTCACCGCGTACGCCCCTTCCTGCCCTTTCCGTCCTGTCACCGGCTCTACGGGGCGAAGGGGCCGGTCCGTCGCACGGAGAAGGCGATTTTCGGGACCGGGCGGCGGAAGGCGGCCGGGCGGGCCTTACCGTGGGGGCATGCAGCGACTGAGAGTGGAGTTCACGACCGAGCCGTTCGACCTGGACGAGGCCCCCGCGCACGCGCTGGTGGCCCGCGAGGTCATCGAGGCGGCCGACCTGGACGCCGTGGACGTGGGGCCCTTCGGCAACACCGCCGAGGGCGGCGCGGACGCGGTGCTCACCGCCGTCGACGCGCTCCTGCGACGCGCTCTCGGCGCGGGCGCCACCCGGGTGTCGCTGCAGGTCAACGTACTCGGCGACGCCGGAGAGGACGACAAGTGACCGAGCCGGGAGATCACCCCCTGGTCACCGCGGTGAAGCCGCTGGTGGACGCGATGGGCGCCGAGCTACTGACCCCTCAGCAGGCCGCGGCCGACGACGTCGTCCTCACGTGGGAGGGCGAGGAGATCCTCGCCGTACGGCTTCCGCAGCTCGCCGACTCGCTGGAGCGCATCCTGGCGGCGATGGAGCGACGCCACGGCATGCCGCTGTCCGCGCTGGACCGCAAGACGAAGCAGTCGGTGGTCCGGACCCTGGAGGCGCGCGGCGCCTTCTCGGTGCGGCACGGCGTGGAGACGGTGGCGAACGCCCTCGGCGTCAGTCGTTTCACCGTCTACAACTACCTGAACAGGGAAAACGCCGCGAAGAGTGAGTAGCTGAACACAGTCGGTAGAAAGCCGCCGTCCGCATGTCGGGACGGCGGCTTTTGTGTCACCGAAGTTTCAACAAAGTGTTGACGGGGCGTTGGCGGAGGGCGTTAGCTATCCGCAGCCCGTCAAAGCACAGCGAAAAACAGCCACGGAGGCTCCCGTGACCTCGAGTTCACAGCGCCTTTCGGGGGACGACAGCACCCCCGAGACCCCCGCGGGCCTCACCCGGTTCAACACCTCGGCGGACAGCGACGCGCTCGCCGCCCTGCACGAGGTGTGCGCCAGTTCGGCGTGGGGCAGCAAGCTGCTGGCCCAGCGCCCGTACGCCACCACCGAAGCCCTCCTCCTCGCCAGCGACGCCGCCATGGCCGAGCTCACCGCGGAGGACCTGGCCGAGGCGATGGCGGGGCACCCGCCGATCGGCCGCCCGAAGCCTGGTGACCCCACCTCCTCCCGGGAGCAGAGCGGGATGGCCGGCGCCTCCGAGGCGCTCAAAGCGGAAATGCTCGAGCTGAACCTGGCCTACCAGGAGAAGTTCGGGCACGTCTTCCTGATCTGCGCCACCGGCCGGACCGGAGAGCAGATGCGCGACGCGGTCCGCGAGCGGATCGAGAACTCGCCCGAGCAGGAGCGGGAGATCGTCCGCACCGAACTGGGCAAGATCAACCGCATCCGCCTGACCCGTCTCGTAGAGGAAGCACACCAAGCATGAGCACGGAAACCACCGCCTCGGTGTCCACGCACATCCTGGACACCAGCATCGGTCGCCCCGCCGAGGGCGTCGCCATCTCCCTCGCGGCCCGCAGCGGCTCCGACGCGGAGTGGGTGGCGCTCGGCGGTTCGCGGACCGATGCGGACGGGCGCTGCAAGGACCTGCCGGCCCTGCCGGAAGGCACCACCCACGTACGTCTCGACTTCGAGACCGAGGCGTACTTCGACAAGAAGCAAGCCGAGGCGCAGCAGGACGCCCCCCGCGTAAGGGACAGCGGCGCGTTCTTCCCGGAGGTGGCGATCACGTTCGCCGTCGTACCGGGCGAGCACTACCACGTACCGCTGCTGCTCAACCCGTTCGGCTACTCCGTTTACCGAGGGAGCTAGCAGACACATGCCCACGATTCTCGGCCAGAACCAGTACGGCAAAGCAGAGAACCGCGTCGTCAAGATCACGCGGGACGGCGACACCCACCACATCAAGGACCTGAACGTCTCGGTCGCCCTCTCCGGCGACATGGACGAGGTGCACTACTCGGGTTCCAACGCCAACGTCCTGCCGACCGACACCACCAAGAACACGGTGTACGCGTTCGCCAAGGAGTACGGCATCGAGTCCGCCGAGCAGTTCGGCATCCACCTCGCCCGTCACTTCGTGACGTCGCAGGAGCCGATCCACCGGGCGCGCATCCGCATCGAGGAGTACGCCTGGGAGCGCATCGAGACCTCGGACGCCAACTCCAAGTTCATCGGCGCCGACGAGGTCAAGCACTCCTTCGTCCGCAAGGGCCAGGAGACCCGCGTCAGCGAGATCACCTACGACGGTGAGAACTGGCAGGTCATCTCCGGTCTGAAGGACCTGGTCGTCATGAACTCCACCAACTCGGAGTTCTGGGGCTACGTGAAGGACAAGTACACGACCCTCCAGGAGGCGTACGACCGCATCCTGGCGACCCAGGTCTCCGGCCGCTGGCGGTTCAACTGGACCGACGACGAGCAGCGGATGCCCAACTGGGAGAAGTCCTACGCGCAGGTCCGGAAGCACATGCTCCAGGCCTTCGCGGAGACCTACTCCCTCTCGCTGCAGCAGACGCTGTACCAGATGGGCGCGCGCATCATCAACAACCGGTCGGAGATCGACGAGGTGCGCTTCTCCCTGCCGAACAAGCACCACTTCCTGGTCGACCTCGAGCCGTTCGGGCTCAAGAACGACAACGAGGTCTACTTCGCGGCCGACCGCCCCTACGGCCTGATCGAGGCCACCATCCTTCGGGACGGCGTCGAGCCCCAGATCCCGGTCGACATGACCAACCTCTGAGCCAGGCCGCTGACCGCCCCGCCCGACCGACCCCGGTCGGGCGGGGCGGCACCGGACCGGAGGGACCAGCAATGGCACAGCCTGCAGGGCCGGCATCCGAAGGCCCGTGTTCCACCCCGCCGGACACCACCGCGCCGCCCGGTGCCGCCCCGGAGGTGCTCACCTCCACGGCCCACCGCGCACCCGAGAGCGCCGCCGGACCGGACGGCGTCGTCGACTGCCACCCCGTCGACGAGAAACTGCCCTTCTCGCGGCTCGTCCCCGCCGCGCTCCAGCACATCGCCGCCATGTACGCGGGTGTCGTCACCCCTCCGCTCATCATCGGGCAGGCCGTCGGCCTGGACGCGGCCGGCATGACCCGCCTCATCGCCGCGAGCCTGCTCATCGCGGGGCTCGCGACCATCCTCCAGACCATCGGCATCACCAACTTCGCCGGAAACCGGCTGCCGTTCGTGAACGCCGCCTCCTCCGCCGGCATCGCGCCGATGCTCGCCATCGCCGAGACCAGCGCCCCCGGCCGCCAACTGCCCGCCATCTACGGTGCGGTGATGGTCGCCGGAGTCTTCTGCCTCGCCGTCGGGCCCTTCTTCGGCCGGCTGCTGCGCTTCTTCCCGCCCCTGGTCACCGGCGTCGTCATCACCCTCATCGGGGTGACCCTGATGCCCGTACCGGTCGGCTGGGCGCAGGGCGGGGACGCGCACGCCGCCGACTTCGGCGCCATGAAGTACCTGGCGCTCGCCGCCTTCACGCTCGTCGTGATCCTGCTCTTCCAGCGCTTCGGCAAGGGCTTCGTCAAGCAGATCGCCCTGCTGCTGGGCCTGTTCATCGGCACGCTCGCCGCGATCCCGTTCGGGATGGCCGACTTCACCTCGCTGCGCGAGGCACCGGTCGCCGCGCTGCCCGCGCCGTTCGCCTTCGGCGCGCCCGAGTTCCAGCCCGCCGCGATCCTCTCCCTGTGCATCGTGATGCTGGTGCTGATGACCGAGTCCAGCGCCGGCATGCTCGCCCTGGGCGAGATCTGCGAGCGGCGCACCGACGGGAAGACCATCACCCGCGGTCTGCGCACGGACGGCATCGCCACCCTCATCGGCCCCGTCTTCGGCGGGTTCCCGACCTCGGCCTTCGCCCAGAACGTCGGAGTCGTCTCCCTCACCCGCGTACGCAGCCGCTACGTCGTCGCGGTCGCGGGCGGCGCGCTGCTCGTCCTCGGTGCCTTCCCGGTGCTGGGCGCGGTCGTCTCGCTGGTCCCTATGCCCGTCCTGGGGGGTGCCGGTATCGTGCTCTTCGGTTCGATCGCGGTCAGCGGCATCCGTACGCTCTCCGAGGCCGGACTGGACGACAGCTCCAACATCATCCTGGTGGCCGTCGCACTCGGAGCCGGCATCATCCCGCTCGCCGCGCCCACCTTCTACGCCGGATTCCCCGCGTGGGCACAGACCGTGCTCGGCTCCGGGATCAGCGCGGGAGCGCTCGTCGCGGTCCTGCTCAACCTTTTCTTCCACCATCTCGGCACCCGGAGCCGTCACGCGGCCCCGGCACTCAAATCCTCCTAGGGTCCTGCCGTGCCCACACCGCCACTGAACGAAGAAGGAAGCACCATGGCACCTTCGGCAGCCCAGCGCATCGTGATCGAGAACTGCGCGATCGCGACCGTCGACGCCAATGACACCGAGTACGCCTCGGGTCACCTCGTCATCGCGGACAACAGGATCGAGTCGATCGGAGCAGGCAAGGCCCCCGAGGGCCTGGAGAACGTGGTCCGGCGCATCGACGCCACCGGCCACCTCGTCACCCCCGGCCTGATCAACACGCACCACCACTTCTACCAGTGGATCACCCGGGGCCTGG
Source organism: Streptomyces sp. NPDC003036 (assembly GCF_040611175.1). NCBI lineage: Bacteria > Bacillati > Actinomycetota > Actinomycetes > Kitasatosporales > Streptomycetaceae > Streptomyces > Streptomyces sp. NPDC003036. Next base: position 72,021 of record NZ_JBEXNO010000002.1, read on the forward strand.
CCACCGACCACAACCTCTTCAACTGGCTCGTCGCCCTCTACCCGACGTGGGCGCGCATCGACGAGCAGATGGGGTACGCGGCTGCCCAGGGCTCCCTGGCCATGATGGCCCGCGGTGGCGTCACCACCGCCATGGACCACCACTACGTCTACCCGAAGAACTCCGGCGACCTGTCCGGCGCCATCATCAAGGCCGCGTCCGAGATGGGCGTCCGCTTCACGCTGGCCCGCGGCTCCATGGACAAGAGCGAGAAGGACGGCTTCCTGCCGCCGGACTTCGCCGTCGAGACCACCGAGGGCGCGCTCGCCGCGACCGAGGAGACCGTCAAGAAGCACCACGACGCCTCCTTCGACGCGATGACGCAGGTCGCCGTCGCGCCGTGCTCCCCCTTCTCCGTCTCCACCGAGCTGCTGCGGGAGGGCGCCCAGCTCGCCCGCCGCCTCGGCGTGCGCATGCACACCCACGGCTCGGAGACCGTGGAGGAGGAGAAGTTCTGCCACGAGCTCTTCGGGATGGGCCCGACCGACTACTTCGAGTCGACCGGCTTCCTCGGCGAGGACGTGTGGATGGCGCACTGCGTCCACATGAACGACTCCGACATCGCGGCCTTCGCCCGCACCAAGACCGGCGTCGCCCACTGCCCGTCGTCCAACGCCCGCCTCGCCGCCGGCATCGCCCGCGTACCGGACATGCTGAAGGCCGGCGTCCCGGTCGGCCTCGGCGTCGACGGCACCGCCTCCAACGAGTCCGGTGAGCTCCACACCGAGCTGCGCAACGCCCTGCTGATCAACCGTCTCGGCGCGCACCGCGAGGCGGCCCTGAACGCCCGTCAGGCGCTGCGCCTCGGCACCTACGGCGGCGCCCAGGTCCTCGGCCGGGCCTCGCAGATCGGCTCCCTGGAGGCCGGCAAGCTCGCCGACCTGGTGCTGTGGAAGCTGGACACCCTCGCGCACGCCTCCATCGCCGACCCGGTGACCGCCCTCGTCTTCGGCGCGGCGGCCCCGGTCACCGCGTCCTTCGTCAACGGCAAGCAGATCGTCGAGGACAACCGCCTGCTGACGGTCGACGAGGACGCCATCGCGCGCTCCACCCGGGACGAGGCCCAGCGCCTCGCCCGGATCGCCGCCCAGGGCTGAACCCCTGGCACGGCACTCCGGCCGGGTACCTGACACCCGGGCGGACATCGCCACCCGGCCGGTTCTCCCGGCCGGGCGGGCGATCCACGAAGTCCGGTCGAGGGGGACGGCCCTCGACCGGTCGCCGTGGACCCGAGCGGGGTCCACGGCAGCCGGGCCGGGGGGTGCGTACCAAGAGTGGTACTCGCACCCCCCGGAACGGTGAACGCGTGTCTCCTCCCCCACGTCCCGACGACACGCACCGGGCGCACCACCTGCAACACCGCACCACCTCCCTGAAATCCACGTCGTCGCACGTGTAACCGACCGGAGGAACCGCCGTGGCCGCCAAGCCCAGGTTTCGCAACCCCGACAACACCCCCGACCCCGAGTCCCCGGACGTGGGAGCCGCCGCCGCGGACCGGAAGCATCCGGTCGACGAAACGCTTCCGCCCGCCAAGATGCTCACCAGCGGCCTCCAGCACGTGGCCGCCATGTACGCGGGTGTGGTGGCCCCGCCCCTGATCGTCGGAGCGGCCGTCGGCCTCTCCGGCACCGAACTCACCTTCCTGACCGGCGCCAGCCTCTTCACCGCCGGCCTCGCCACCTTCCTCCAGACCCTCGGGATCTGGAAGATCGGCGCCCGGCTGCCGTTCGTCAACGGCGTCACCTTCGCCGGCGTGGCACCGATGCTCGCGATCGTCGCCACCACCGACGACAAGGCCGACGCCCTGCCGGTCATCTTCGGCGCGATCATCGTCGCCGGTCTGCTGGGCTTCATCGCCGCGCCGTTCTTCAGCAAGCTGGTCCGCTTCTTCCCGCCGGTCGTCACCGGCACGGTCATCACCCTGATCGGTGTCTCGCTGCTGCCGGTCGCCTTCGGCTGGGCCCAAGGACCCAATCCGGCCGCCAAGGACTACGGTTCGACCACCTACCTCACCCTCGCGGCGATCACGCTCGTCCTGGTCCTGGTGCTGCGCCGCTTCACACGCGGCTTCGTCAAGCAGATCGCCGTCCTCATCGGCCTGGTGCTGGGCACGCTGATCGCCATACCCTTCGGCGTCACCGACTTCAGCCCCGTCACCGAGGCCGACGTCATCGGCTTCCCCACCCCCTTCCACTTCGGCGCCCCGCAGTTCGCGCTCGCCGCGATCATCTCCATGTGCGTGGTGATGCTCGTGTCGATGACCGAGTCGACCGCCGACATGCTGGCGCTCGGTGAGATCGTCGACAGGCCCGCCGAGGAGAAGACCATCGCCGCCGGTCTGCGCGCCGACACCCTCGGCTCGGCGATCAGCCCCTTCTTCAACGGCTTCATGTGCAGCGCCTTCGCGCAGAACATCGGCCTGGTCGCGATGACCCGCATCCGCAGCCGTTTCGTGGTCGCGGCGGGCGGCGGCTTCCTGGTCCTGATGGGCCTGTCCCCGGTCGCCGCCTCGCTCATCTCGGTCGTGCCCCGCCCCGTGCTGGGCGGCGCGGGCGTGGTCCTCTTCGGCTCGGTCGCCGCGAGCGGCATCCAGACGCTGGTCAAGGCCGGCCTGGAGAAGGACAACAACGTCCTGATCGTGGCCGTCTCGCTGGCCGTCGGCATCATCCCGATCACGGCGCCGGAGTTCTACCACGCCTTCCCGGAGACCGCGAAGATCATCCTGGACTCCGGCATCTCCACCGGCTGTGTCGCCGCCGTCCTGCTGAACCTGGTCTTCAACCACCTCGGCGGCCGCCGCGACGACGACGAGGTGACGGCGCCGATGGAGCCGGGCGAGGAGATCTCCGAGAGCCGCACGGCCAAGACGGCACCGGTGCACTGACCGGTGCACTTAGCCCGACCGCACCAAGCCCGACTGTACGTAGCCCGAGCCTTACGCCCGGCACTTTCACCCGACCAGCACCTCCGACCACCAGCCCGCCCGGGCAGGCCGTCCCCACCTCGGCCCCGTAGGGAGATCTCCTTACGGGGCCGAGGTGTGCCGTCCACCGCCCCTCCCTCCCTTACGCCCCCGGCCAGTCCGGGCGCCGCCCGCTCAGCCCCACCACGCGGTCGAGCAGCGGCGCCCCGTCGGACACCTTCACCGGCGGCCCGAACGGGCCCCGCTCATCCGGGCTGTCGGCCGTCGGTGCCAGCAGCGCCTCGCACACGCGCAGGGCCTCCTCGTCGGCGGCGTACTCCTGGCCGCTCGCGCGGGCCAGGTCCCAGCCGTGGAGGAGCAGTTCGTCGAGGGCCACCATGCCCGCCACCTCGCCCGGCAGGGTGACACCGCCCGCCCGCGTGGTGCCCTCCCACGCCTCGGGGGCCCGCCAGGCGGCGGCGAGCTCGTCGAGCCGGCGCGGGAGCGCGGTGCGCCAGTCCCCGTCGAGCGTCGGCAGGGCGCCCTCCGGGCTCGTGTCGGTGGTGGGCCCGAAGTCCTTCCGGGCGGCGTCCCGGAAGGCGAGCGCCAGCCCTGCGAGATGGCCCAGCAGATGCCGCACGGCGTAGTCGGGGCAGGGCGTCGGCGCGTCCAGCCGGTCGTCGCCGACACCGTCCAGCAGCGCCGCCACCCGCCGGGCCGTGGGTCCCAGATCGAACATGGCTTCCTCCTTCATAGGGATTCCCTTGGGTTTCCGTGGTGTTCGACCGGCACGGGCCCCGGAACTCATCGCCGTCCCGCCCTCACCGGATCCGCCGCCGGCACTCGGGCGCCAGCCGGGGGTACGCCTGGGCGATCGCCTCGTACACCCGCCGCCGCAGCAGCCGCTCGGCCTCCGCCCGCCCGGTCGCCCCGAACAGCCCGTCCAGCAGCGTGTCGTACCGCCCCAGCGCATGGCGCAGATAGTCCACCTGCCACCGCACCAGCGCCCCCGCCGGACCGGGCCCGGGACCGGGGCCGCGACCGGGCCCCGGGCCGCCGCCCCCGCCATCGCCCGGCCGGTCCTCGGCCGTCAGCCGCCGGTGCCGAACCGCCCGCCGCTCCAGCTCCGGGCCGGGCAGCATCGGCACCCGGATCGGCTCCGCCCGGATCGCCGCCAGCACCGCCCGGCGGCGCTTGTCCGCCGCGGCCCGGGCCGCCGCCGAGCCCGGCCCGGCCGCCGCCGCGCACGCCGCGAACTCCGGCGCCCGCTCCACCGCCTCCACCCGCGCCAGCAGATAGAGCCGCACCGGCGCGACCGACCAGCGCCGCGGATCGCGCCCCTGCACATCCGGCTCACCGAGCAGTTCGCGCACCATCGCGTCCGTCCACCCGCGCTCCCGCAGCCCGGCAGGCGTCACATACGTCAGCACCGACACCATGTCGTCCCCCCTCACGTCGTCCCCCCGTCCCTCTCCCTCGGTTCCTACATCGTCACGGAGAGTGATGAACCCAGTGAAGCGCACGCCACTGACAACGGACTCTGATCGCCCATTCGAACCAACAACACGTGAGTACGCCACTCCCTCCCGCCGGGCGCCCATACGCTCCGGGAGTGACCCGAGTGACCCGTACCACTGCCCTGAACACCGGACGTGACGACTTCCTCAGCTGGGCGGAGACGGAGCAGGGCGTCACCCTGCCTCTACGCCCGGCCGACGCCGTCCTGACGCTGCTCGCCCTGCGCGGCGCCGACCGTCGCGCGGGCGTGCCCGAGCCGACGCCGCAGCTGCTGCGCCACGTCCTGCACGAGGACCTGCCGGTGCTGCTCCACGCGACCCCGGACGAGCTCGCCGCCGTACCCCGCGTGCTCACGGCCCTCGCCGACCGGGTCCGTGCCGCGCACCGCCTGAACGCCAAGCGCCACGCCCGCCTCCTCGAGGCCGTACAGGAGGCCGTACCGGAGTACGAGCGGGCCGTGCACGACCCCCTCAACCTGACCTGGCCCCGCTGGTACGCGTCCCTCCTCCAGGCCGACGGCGTCGACCCCGACGACCCCGGAGCCGTACGGGACTGGCTCGCCGCGTACGCGCGCACCCCGCGCCCCGAGCGGCGGCCCCTCCCCCCGGAGGTGCGGCGCGCCGACGTGGCCGCCCGCACCTTCGCCGCCCAGGCGCTGCTCACCGAGGCGCTCCTGGACGCGTCCGCCCGCGACGCCGAGGGCGCGTCGCCCGCGGGCCGCCTGCTGCCCGGGGCGGCCTTCGACGCGGCGGGCCCCGACGAACTGGAGCGCCTCGCCGCCGAGCTGATCGAGCGCTGGACCGCCGCGGGGCTCGCCGAGGCGCTCGCCGGCCCGTACGCCGACCTCGCGCCCGGCCCCGAGTCCCTGCCGCACGTGGCCCTCGCGGACCGGCTGCTCGACGAGCACCTCGACTACTACGGCGACACCGGCCTCCCGCTGCCTCCGCCGCCCGCGCTCCCCGCCCCGGAGGAGCTCCGTGACCTGCTGCACGCGGCCCCGCTCCCGGCCGCCCTCGCCGCGGGCGCCGACGGCGACCTGAGCGAGCTCGCCGAGCGCTGCGGCTTTCCCGACCCGGCCACCTCCGTCTGGAACGAGGGCACCCCGCAGGAGCTCACCGAACTCGCCGCCGACATCCTGGCCGCCACGGTGGAACGCATCGCCGCCGACAACGAGGAGGGGGAGGCCGAGGACGAGTACGCCCTCGACGCGGCGCACGTCCTCTACTCCCTCTACGAACGCGGCGGCACCCCCGAGTCCGTCGCTCGCAAGGCCTCCGACGTCGCCGGCGGGCCGCCGCTCCCGACGGAGCTGGAGGACGCCCCGGCCGAGGTCCCCGAGACGGCTCCCGCCGCCTACGCCACGCCGTCACCGCAGGAGCTGTCCGCCCTGCTCCACCGCCCCGGCCTCACCGAAGCCGACCGCGCCGGACTCGACGGCCACGCCCGCTCGCTGGCCGCCGTCGTGGACCGGCTCGCCGAGACCGGCTGTGTCTTCCGCACCGGCGACGCCTACGGCCTCACCCCGCTCGGCGACGCCGTCATGCGCCACCTGCTGACGGTGGCCCATATCGCTGCCCCCGACCGGGACACCGTCCTGACCTGGCACGCGGACCGGGTCGCCGCCGCCGTCGAGTACTGGCCGCCGGCCATCGCCGCCGCGACCCTCACCGCCTGGACGGCAAGCCGGGCCGGAGACGGGGCCGGCGCCGACGACGCCTGGAGCGAGCTGCTCGCCGCCGTCTCCGCGTCCGCCCACCCCAGCACCACCCTCTTCTCGCACCTGGCGCTCGCCGGTATCCCCGACGCCCCGCTCCGGGCCGCGCTGACCGACCCGGTCGTGGGCGCCTACGCCCACCGCCTCCTCCGCGACCGCGGCGAGGACGCCCCGCTGGACCCCGTCCCGCTCAGCGCCCGCGCGCTGCTCCTCCTGGACGAGCTGCACACGAGCTGGACGCAGGACATGCGCGCCCTCATCGACGCGGCCGCCGCCGAGGAGGAAGGGAAGAAGGAGGCGGCACGCGAACCCGAGCCCGCCCCGACGGCCCTGCTCGACGCCTTCGACGCGGCCGCCGTGGCCTGGCCGGGCGGCGCGGCCGCCCTCGTCGACGCCCTCGCCGCCGCCCACCCCTCCGCCTTCGTCCTCCTCGACGACCTGCGTGCCCGCCACCCCGACAGCCGCGTCGCGTCCCTCGCCGCCCGCGCGGTGAAGAACGCGCGCCGCCCGGCGGTCAGGGCCTGAAGCCGGTCAGCGTGACGGTGTAGTCGTCGCGGCCGGGCCGGTACGCCATGCAGTAGCGCGTCGGGTACCGGCCCGGGACCTGCCAGGAGCGCGGCTGGGGTACCGGGGCGCAGACGTGGTGACCGGGCGCTGTGCGCAGACCCTCGAGGAAGGCCTTCGTGAGCATCGGCTCCATGAAGATGATCTCGCCCGCGTAGGCGCCGTAGATGAAGGTGTGCCCGGACAGGGCGCCGGAGTCCGGCGGGCGGCTGTCCAGGTGTTCGCCCATGGCGCCCTCCGCCGTCTCCGGGCTGGAGGGCGGATAGCCGGGCGGGAGGTGGTCGGCGGGCACGGGCGCGGCGGCCGTGGGCAGCTGGGCGCAGTCGATGAGCAGGGCGCAGCGGCCGAGGCGGATGCGGTCGCGGACCTCCCGCGGTACGAGGTAGAAGTGCACGTCGAAGTGGGGGACGTCGTAGCGGCCGTGGGGTTGGTGGCCCTCGGGGTTCCAGTTGAACAGGACCCACCGGAACGGCAGGTCCGGCCGGCCGCCGGACGGCAGCGCCAGCTCCAGGCCGTGGCCGCCGACGCACTCGTGCGACGGGTGGACGCGCCCGTCGCCGTCCGCGTCCACGCAGTGCTCGCCATCGGTCGGCGCCGTGGGCAGGCCGGCGAGGGCGGAGGCGGTGAGGACGACGCCCACGGAGCGCGGCCGCCCGCCCGCGTAGTCGGTGAAGACCCGGATCCGGCCGTCGCCGAGCCGCGCCGCCGGGCCGTACCGGGTGCCGGTCCCCTCCACCACCGCGGCCCCGGGTACGGGCTGCCGCGCCGGAAGCGTCATCGCCGCCGCCGGGAGCAGCGCGAGCAGCAGGGCGGCCGACGTCAGCCCCGTCCCGAGCGAGGGGAGCGAGCGGAGAGGGGGGACGAAGCGCATGCGGAAGCCGTTCGTGCCGGGACGCTCCAGGAGGAGCGTGCGTTGAGCCCCGCCGCGTCCACGCCGGTGACCTTGCGCGTGCAGGACCTGATGTCCGCCAGCTTGTGATCCGGCAGGACCTCGCGAATGTCGGAGAAGCCGTCCGGGGCAAGCATCTCCACCTGATGGAGCAGCGGGTCCGGCTCCAGCCGCCGGTGGGCGGCCAGCAGCCGTGTGGTCTCCGGGCGGCGTGTGCGGTCGTACCGGTCCAGCGCCTCGTCCATGTGGTGGTGGGCGAGCAGGTACGCCAGGACGCGCGCGTCGACGATGGCCTGGGACGCGCCGTTGGAGCCGGTCGGGTACAGCGGGTGGGCCGCGTCGCCCAGCAGGACGACCCGGCCGTCGACCCAGGTCGGCAGCGGGTCGCGGTCGATCATCGGGTAGCGCAGCACGCGCGGCGCCGCCGCGATCGTGCCGTGGAGGTCGAGGAAGGGGACGCGCCAGCCGTCCAGGTGCGGCAGGACGACGCCGGGGGGCACGGCCGCGTCCCAGTCGGCGGGCGGGACCGTGGCGGGGCCGCCGCCGGGGCGGGTCTCCACGACCCAGTTCAGCGTGGACCGGCCCGACGCGTCCGGCGGCGAGACCGGGTAGACGACGGCCTTCACGCGGGAGTTGCAGCCCACGATGACCATCGTCCGCCCGTCCAGGAACGGCGGGGCGTGGCTCAGGCCGCGCCACATGCACACGCCGTTCCAGATCGGCGGCCCCTCGTGCGGGTACATCACCGCCCGCACGGCCGAGTTGATGCCGTCCGCGCCGATGAGCAGATCGCAGGTGTACGGGGCCGGGTCGCCGGCCGCGTACGCCCGCACGCGCCGTCGCGTTCCGCCGGCCGGGTCCTGCTCGTAGCCGGTCAGGCGTCTGCCGGTGAGCACGGCGTGCGGCCCCAGCCGCCGCCGCACCTCCCGCAGCAGCACCTCCTGGAGGTGGGCGCGGTGCACCGAGTACTGCGGCCAGTGGTAGCCGGCCGCCCGGCCGCGCGGCTCCGACCAGATCAGGCCGCCGTAGCGGTGGTGGTACTCCAGCCGGGCCGTGGCCACCGCCCGTGCGGCGAGGTCGTCGCACAGGCCGAGTTCGGTGAGCTCCCGGACGGCGGCGGGCTGGAGGTTGATGCCCGCGCCGACGGCCCGCAGGCGCGGGCACGACTCCACGACCACGACGTTGTCCAGACCTGCGGCGTGGAGGCTGAGTGCGGTCGTCAGCCCGCCGATTCCGGCACCCGCGATCAGAATCCGGGGAGAATTCTTTCCGCTGTATGGCGTCATTTTCAACAGCCCTCCCAGGACGTCCCCCAACAAAAATGCGGGTGGATCCGAAAAGGCACAAACGCAGAACGGACCAACCCGGCGTACGCGCCCGCCACCCAGGGGTCATTCACCCGATCGGGCTAGAACCGAGTGCCGCCTAACGTGTGACGTGCTTTTAATTGAGCGTCGGCAACAGAAAGGCTGCGACATGAATCACGTGGCATTCGACGCGTGCGACATCCAGCGCCTCCAGCATGCTGTTGACTACGCGCATCATGCGTCCCGGAGCTCCCTGGAGACTCTTCTCCCGCCCTGGATGCCCGGCGCGCTGAAACAGGAAATCAAGAGCCAGTGCATTGTGTCGCACTGTGCGACCCTGTTGTTCCCCGCCTCCGAAGAATCAGCCGTCGAGTACTTCGAGGAAAATGGCTGGCGGGCTTCGGCGGTAATCCCGAGCGTTCTGGTGAGGCGTCGGCTCGTCGAGCGCCACGCACTGCCGGAAGACGCGCGAATACTCGTCACGCGCCTCAGTGCGACCGCCAATCCAGGGCCCCAGGTCGAGATATTCCTCTTTCCGCGGTCCAGTCCGGGATACCGCCCGGAGGTCGCCGATGAGGAGCGCGCCCACGGCTTCGAGAACCACGTGGGACTCTTCCTGGACCAGCCCGAGCCCGCGGCGCTCGCCGCCCTGGCGGACCGGCTGGAGGGTGCGGGCTCGATGGTCTACGAGGGCTCCGCGCACAACCCCCACGAGAACACCACCATGCTGTACTTCGCGCCCAGCGCCCGTGTCGCGCGCGTGCGCCGGCGCTTCCCCCGCTGGGAGCTCCAGTGCGCCGGTGATCTGACCGCGGTCGCCGAGGCCCGGCCCGTACGGGCCGACGCCGTCGAGCGGGCCTACGCGGCACTGCGGGAGAACTCCGCGTCGACGGTCTTCACGGCGCCGATGGCGTCACCCTCGGCCTCCTCGGCCCCGTCGACCCCCGTCGCCTCGACCCGCGCCTGAGATTCCGAGGGGCTCCAGGGTCTTGCCGCCCCGCCGCACCTGTGCCATATAGGTCTGGACCAATACTCCGGACCTGGAGGCCCGACCGTGCGACGCCCCTCCCCCCTCGCCGCCGCCCCGGTCTGCGTGGCCGCCCTCCTGCTGAGCGCGTGCACCTCCGCGACCCCCCAGGACAAGGACACCGGGCGCCCCTCGGCGCCCACCGGGGTGACGGCGCAGGCCGGAAGCGCCACCTCCGTCCACGTGATGTGGCAGCCGGCCGTCGACGACACCGCCGTCACCGGCTACGACGTCTACGAGCGGGGCCGCAAGGTCACGACCCTGCCGGGCACCAGGACCATGGTGGACGTCGACCGCCTCGCGCCCTCGACCGCGTACACCTTCACCGTCCGCGCCCGCGACGCCGCCGGGAACGTCTCCGAGCCCAGCGCCCCCGTCCCGGTCACCACCCCCGCGCCCACGCCCGACGACCGCACCGCGCCCTCCCGCCCCTCGGGCCTGCGCGGCACCGCCGACGGCAGCCGGGCGGCGACCCTGACCTGGCGGCCCGCCTCGGACGACCGGGCGGTCACGGCGTACGACGTCTACCAGGAGGACTCCCGCATCCACAGCGTCGCCGGCACCGCGACCACGGCACGCCTCACCGGCCTGCGCCCCGGAACGGTCTACACCTTCACCGTCCGCGCCCGTGACGCCGCCGAGAACTCCTCGCCCGACAGCGACGCCGTCGACCTCACCACCGCCCCCGCGCCCGGCGCCGGCCCCGTCACCGCCCCCACCGACCTCGCGGCCACCCCGCTCAAGGGCGGCGAGATCCGGCTCACCTGGACCCCGCCCCGTATCGACGGGGGCGCTCCGGTCAAGGAGCACCAGCTGTACCTCAACGGGCGGTTCGCCACCACGATCGTCTGGGGCGCCGAGCCGCCGCCCGGGACGGCGACGTACACCTTCACCGTCACCGATCCGCCCGGTACCCGCTACAGCGTGAAGCTCCGCGCCAAGCTGCCGGACGGCACCTGGGGCGACTTCTCCGCCCAGCGCACGGTGACCGTCGCCTGACGGGCCCGGTCGTCAGACAACCCCCGACAGCAGTGCGTTGGCGACCGACTCCGAGACGCCGTTCGTCGCCTGGACGCTCGGCGCCCTGAGCGACCACCGGCCCCGGCTCCCGCCCCGGCTCCGGCCCCGGACATGCCTCCGCCCCCCGGCGCTGTGCGGCGCCGGGGGGCGGAGCGATCGGGTGGCGGCGTCAGCCGACCAGCTGCTCGTACGCGGGCAGCGTGAGGAAGTCCGCGTAGTCCGCGTCCAGCGAGACCTTCAGGAGCAGGTCGTGCGCCTCCTGCCACCGGCCGGCCGCGAAGGCCTCCTCGCCGATCTCCTCGCGGATGGCGGCGAGTTCCTCGGCGGCGACCTTGCGGGCCAGCTCGGCGGTGGCCTCCTCGCCGTTCTCGAAGACGACACCGGCGTTGATCCACTGCCAGATCTGCGAGCGCGAGATCTCGGCCGTCGCCGCGTCCTCCATCAGGTTGAAGATGGCCACCGCGCCGAGGCCGCGCAGCCACGCCTCGATGTAGCGGATGCCGACCTGGACGGCGTTGCGCAGGCCCTCGTACGTCGGCTTCGCGTCGAGCGAGTCGATGGCGATGAGGTCGCCCGGCGCCACGGAGACGTCCTCGCGGAGGCGGTCCTTCTGGTTGGGCTTGTCGCCGAGCACCGCGTCGAAGGAGGCCATCGCGATCGGGACCAGGTCGGGGTGGGCGACCCAGGAGCCGTCGAAGCCGTCGTTCGCCTCGCGGTCCTTGTCCGCCTTGACCTTCTCGAAGGCGACCTTGTTGACTTCGGGGTCCTTGCGGGACGGGATGAACGCCGCCATGCCGCCGATCGCGTGCGCGCCCCGCTTGTGGCAGGTCCGCACCAGCAGCTCGGTGTACGCGCGCATGAACGGCGCCGTCATCGTCACCGCGTTGCGGTCCGGCAGGACGAACTTGGCCCCGCCGTCACGGAAGTTCTTGACGATGGAGAACAGGTAGTCCCAGCGGCCCGCGTTGAGGCCCGCGGCGTGGTCGCGGAGCTCGTAGAGGATCTCCTCCATCTCGTACGCCGCCGTGATCGTCTCGATCAGGACGGTCGCGCGGACGGTGCCCCGCGGGATGCCGACGTAGTCCTGCGCGAAGACGAAGATGTCGTTCCAGAGGCGGGCCTCCAGGTGCGACTCCGTCTTCGGGAGGTAGAAGTACGGACCCTTGCCCAGGTCGATCAGGCGCTGGGCGTTGTGGAAGAAGTACAGGCCGAAGTCGACCAGCGCGCCGGGGACCGGCCGCCCGTCGAAGCGCAGGTGGCGCTCCTCCAGGTGCCAGCCGCGCGGGCGCATGACGACCGTCGCGAGCTGGTCGGCGGGCTTGAGGGCGTACGACTTGCCGGTGCGCGGGTCGGTGAAGTCGATGCGCCGCTCGTAGGCGTCGATCAGGTTGAGCTGGCCGAGGACGACGTTCTCCCAGGTGGGAGCGGAGGCGTCCTCGAAGTCGGCGAGCCAGACCTTGGCGCCCGAGTTGAGGGCGTTGATGGTCATCTTGCGGTCGGTCGGGCCGGTGATCTCGACGCGGCGGTCGTTCAGCGCGGCCGGGGCCGGCGCGACCTTCCAGCTGTCGTCCTCACGGAGCTGTGCGGTCTCCGGGAGGAAGTCGAGCGTGCTGGTGCGGGCGATCTCGGCGCGGCGCTCCGCGCGGCGGGCGAGGAGCTCGTCACGCCGGGGCGTGAACCGCCGGTGCAGCTCGGCCACGAAGGCCAGGGCCGCGTCGGTCAGGACCTCGTCCTGCCGGGGCAGGGGCTCGGCTTCGACGATGGCCAGCGGAGACGGCGCTGGTGCGGACATGAGCTGTCACTTCCTTCAGCGGGGGCTTTGGCGCGGCGCCATGCCGCGGCCGCCGGGCGTACGCGCGCGGCACTGAGTGCCGTGGGAGCCGAGATACGGTCACGGGCGCCTTCTGACGGTCGGGTGCTTCTGAACAGTGGATACTAGTTTCCTCATAGTGGAAGTTCAATGGTCTGTTGATGTCGAGATTCTCTGGGTCGACACAACGTGGCTCTGGGTGCCACCTCATACACACGGCGTTCACTCCAACCGCGCGAGATCCGCCGCCGTGTCGATGTCGTAGGGCTCCGCGACGTCCCCGCACTCCACGAGAGTGATGACCGCCTCGTGCTCCCTCAGATAGGCGCGTGCCCCCCGGTCGCCCTCCGCACTCGCCCCCACCTCCGCCCACCTGTCCGCCCCGAACAGCACCGGATGGCCGCGCTTCCCGTCGTACGCGGCCGCCGCCAACGCGTCCCGCGAGCGGTACGCGCCCACCACCCGGGCCACCGCCTCCGCCCCGATCCCCGGCTGGTCCACCAGCGACACCACGGCCGCGTCCGCGCCCGAACCGGCCAGCGACTCCAGCCCGGCGCGCAGCGACGAGCCCATGCCCCGCTCCCACTCCGGGTTGTCCACCAGGACGCACCCGGGCAGCGACGCCCGTTCCCGTACGGCGCCGGCGGCCGCCCCCAGCACCACGTGCACCACCGCGCAGCCGCCCTCGCGCAGCACCCGCACCGCGTGCTCCACCAGGGGGCGGCCCCGGTGCTCCAGCAGCGCCTTGGGGCGCCCGCCGAGCCTGCGGCCGCCGCCCGCGGCGAGCAGCAGCCCGACGACGACGGGCCCCGTGCCCGTCGTCTCTTCCGTCGTCTCTTCCCTGGTCTCTTCCATGGGGAGTGCATACCTCATGGCGCGGTCCCGGCCCGGCTTGGATAGGGTGCGGCTTTCGGCATTGGCGTGTGTGCGGTGCCAAGTCCTGGTCAGGAGACATGGGTTGATGAGTGGTGCTCCGCGTGGGGGAAGCGGCGGAACGGTCTTCCAGCCGCTCGAGGAGGGCGATCCGCGGTCCGTGGCCGGCTACCGGCTGTCGGCCCGGCTCGGCGCCGGCGGCATGGGGGCCGTGTACCTGTCGTACACCCCGGGCGGCCGGCCGGTCGCCATCAAGGTGATCCGGCCCGACTTCGCCGAAGACGCCGAGTTCCGGCGCCGCTTCGCCCAGGAGGTGCGCGCGGCGCAGCGTGTCCAGGGGCTGTACACCGCGCCCGTCATCGACGCCGACACCGACGCGCGCCGCCCCTGGCTCGCCACGGCGTACGTGCCCGGGCCCTCCCTCGCCGACGCCGTACGGAGCCACGGGCCGCTGCCCGTCGACACCGTCCTGCTGCTGGTCGCCGGGATCGCCGAGGCCCTCCAGGTCATCCACGGCGCGGGCATCGTCCACCGCGACCTCAAGCCCGCCAACGTCCTGCTCGCCGCGGACGGTCCGCGCGTCATCGACTTCGGCATCGCGCGCGCCGCCGACGCCACCTCGCTCACCGGCAGCGGCGTCACCATCGGCACCCCGTCCTTCATGGCGCCGGAACAGGCGGCGGGCCGCGAGGTCACCGCGGCCACCGACATCTTCGCGCTCGGCCAGGTGGCGGCGTACGCGGCGACCGGCAGCCCCGCCTTCGGCGAGGGCACCTCGCACGGCGTGCTGTACCGGATCGTCCACGAGGAGCCCGACCTCACCGGACTGCCCGACCGGCTGCGGGAGTTGGTGACCCGCTGCCTGGACAAGGACCCGGCCGCCCGGCCGTCCGTCACCGACCTGCTCGCCCTGTGCCAGGGGGCCAGCGACCAGACCGCGCTGCGCCGCCCCGACGAGTGGCTGCCCGGCGCGGTCGCCGCGGACATCACCACCCGTACCGCGGCCCCGGCCCCGGCGGCGGCCACGACTCCGCCGCCCCCGGCGACGCCGCCGACCGTCGTGCCGTCGAGCGCTCCTGCGGCTCCGGCTGCTCCGGTCGCCGCGCCGCACGCGCCGCACCCGCCGACGGCCCCGGCGACTCCCTCCGCGCCTCCGCAGGGCTTCGGCCCGCCCGTGCCCCCGCCGCCGCAGCAGCACGTGCACGCGCCCACGCCCGCGCCCATGGCGGCACCGATGGCGGTGCACGCGCCCACGCCCCCGCCGGTGCCCGCGCCCGCGCCCGCGCCCGCGCGCAAGTCGTCCTCGCGTACCGTCCTCTTCGCCGTCGTGGCCGCGGTGCTCGCGTTCGCCGTCGCGGGCGGCGTCACCGCCTTCTTCCTGCTCCAGGACGACGACGCCACGAAACGCACGCAGGCGCGGGATACGTCGGCCCAAGGCGGCGACACCGGGACGGGCGACGGCGCCGCCGCCGGCAACGAGACCCCCAAGGCGGCCGATTCCGCCAAGCCCTCCGGCCCCGCCACCCCGCCCAAGGCGCCCGAGCCGGTCACGTACAAGGCGATCGACCTGCCCAGCGGCTACGAGGTGTCCCTCGCCGACGACCCCGTGAAGCCCAAGGACAACAGCACCGGTTACGACCTCAGCTACAGCCTCGGCCTCTCCTCGAACGACGGCGGCCGCCTCGTCCTCCTGCGCAACGGCCAGGACCCGTCGCTGGAGACGTGCACGACCGAGACGCGGTTCGCCACCTACATCTCCCAGGACATGCTGACCAAGGGCTCCCGCCTCTGCCTCCAGTCGGGCGCCGGGGACGTGGCCCTCATCACGATCCAGGGCTTCCCGCCCGAGTCCGACCCCAGCGACTACATCACCCTGGACCTGACGGTCTGGCGCGGCGCGTTGGACGTCGAACAGGCGAGCTGAGGGACCTCCCCCCGTGTGGCGCGCGCCGGTGCGCGGACCGTTAATCTGTCCGCAACCGTCCGGTATCCGACCACCACCGCGGCGGGTTTGCGAGACCGCACAGGGGTGTGCGTGTGAGGGGGAAGAGAGCAGTGTTGCGAAGCATGGGGCAGAAGGGTGCGACCGGCGGCGGCACCGGCGAGGGCGCCGAGGACCCGAGGGTCACGGAGCTGCGCTCCGCCGTCGCCCGCCTGCGGCGGGAACTGGCCGCCCATCCCGCCGAGTTCCTGGACCGCGGGATCGCCGAGGAGGAACTGGCCGCGCTCGCCGCGATGGCCCGCGACGGCGCCCCCGAGGTCCCGCGCCTGCGCCGCTCCCTGCTGCTGATCGCCGGCGCCGTCGGCTCGGTCAGCGCCCTCGGCGCCGCCCTCACGGGCGTACGCAACGCCGTGGAGCTCTTCGGGGGACCGCCGGGGTCGGCGAGGGAGTGACGGAGAACCCGTCTCATCGGGGATGCCGTCGGCCTGTCCTCCTCCGCGCCGGCGGCACCGCCATATCGAGGCGAGGCCTTGCCCCGCGGCCCGCGGGTCAGCTCGGAGAGGCCGGGCCGGGCGGCAGGTGGACGGTCATGATCAGGTGGCAGGGGCCGTCGCCCGCGCCGCGGTAGGTGTGGGGGGCGTCGCCGTCGAAGGCGGCGGTCTGCCCGGCCTCGACCGGATGCTCGACGCCGTCGACGATCAGGGTCATCCGCCCTGACGTCACGCTGACCGTTTCGACGACCCCCGCCTGGTGGGGGTGGCTCGGGTACTCCTCGCCCGGGTGGAGCCGCCAGCGCCAGACCTCGACCGGGGCGGCGCCCGACGTCGTCAGCATGAGCCGGGCCTCGCTGCCCTGTTCGCCCACCCACAGGGGCCTCACGGCGTCGGCGGACACCACGCGGACGCGGCCTTCGGCCGGCCCCTCCAGCAGGGCGGACACCGAGACGCCGAGGGTGTCGGCGAGCCGGACCAGGGTGGCGAAGTTCGGATTCCCCTGGGCCTTCTCCAAGCCGACCAGAGCCCCCTTGCTGACCTTCGCGCGCCGGCCGAGCTCGTCCAGGGAGAGGCCCGCGCGGGTGCGAGCCGTACGGACGTTGTGGGCCAGCGTGCGGAGGGCCGCCTCTGTCTCGGTCATCCGGTCACCATCCTCGCGAGTGGATCACTTGAATGCACCGTCCGGTCGTTTGGTTGACAACGAGCGGTCGTTTCAATGTACGGTCTAGTCGTTCCACTGCAAATGGTAAGGGATGTACGTACCGTGATCGCTCTGCTCCTGGCCCTGGGCAGCTCCCTGGCCTACGGGTGCGCCGACTTCCTCGGCGGTCTCGGCGCCCGCAAGGCCCACGTCCTGCGCACCGTGATGATCGCCGCCCCCGCCTCGCTCGCCGTCGAGCTGGTGCTGTGGCCCGTGCTCGGCGCCTCGTTCAGCGCCGGCGCAGTGGCCTGGGGCGCCGCGTCCGGTGTCGCCTCGGCCGCTGCCTTCGCCCTGCTCTACCGGACGCTGGCGATCGGCCCGATGAACGTCCTCTCGCCCATCACCGCGCTCGTCTCCGCCATGCTCCCCGTCGGCGTGGGCCTGCTCCAGGGCGAGCACCTCGGCCTCGCCGGCCTTCTGGGCCTGCCGCTCGCGCTGGCCGCCGTGGTGCTGGTCAGCGCCGGGCACGGCGCCGGGTCGGCCCGCCCGTCCCGTACGGCGCTGCTGCTGGCCTTCGGCGCGGGCGCCGCCATCGCCCTCCAGCTGGTCTTCCTGCACCAGGCACCGTCCGACAGCGGCGTCGCCCCGCTGATCATCGGCCGCGCGGTCTCCTCGGCCGTCACCCTGGCCGCGGCCGCGCTGATGTTCCGCAGGCTCGGGACGGAGCGGCCCGCGTACGCGATGTCGGCCGCCGCCGGCGTGCTGGACTCGGTGGCGAACCTGCTGTTCCTCCTCGCCGCCCGCAGCGGGGACCTCGCCGTCGTCGCCGTCATCACCGCCCTCTACCCGGCCGGCACCGTGCTGCTCGCCCGCGGCGTCCTCGCCGAGCGCATCCACCGCGGCCAGCTCGTCGGCCTCGGCACCGCCGCCGTCGCCGTCAGCCTCCTCGCCCTGACCTGATCTGACCTGACCCGCCGCACCACCGCACCCCGCACCACCGCACCCCGCACCACCGCACCCCGCACCACCGCAAGGAGCCCCGCGTGTTCATCCAGCCCTGGGACGCGAGCCTGGACGAAGCCGAATGGCAGACCTGGATCGCCGACGGCCATGACTTCGGCATCCTGAGCGTCAACGGTCTGCCCGGCCGGCCACCGGCCGCCGTCCCCACGCACTTCACCGGCGAGCCCGGCCACCTCCTGATCCACCTCGCCCGCCCCAACCCCGCCTGGCACGCGATCGAGCACGACCCGAACGTCCTCTTCACCGCCTTCGGCGACTACGCCTTCATCCCCGGCCCCTGGCGCGCCAAGCCGGACACCCCGCCCACCGACGGCGTCCCCACCAGCTACTACACCGCCGTCCAGTTCACCTGCCGCGCCACGATCGTCGACGAGCCCGAGGCCAAGGCCGAGCTGCTGCGACGCCAGATGGCCCACTTCCAGCCCGACGGCGACCACGCCCCCCTCACCGTCGACCAACCCCCGTACGGTCGGCTGCTCCCGGGCATTCGCGGCCTGCGCCTGGAAGTGACCGACGTACGCGCCAAGTTCAAGTACGACGACCAGAAGCCCGTCGAGCACCGCGCCGCCGTCGCCGACCGCCTCACCGCACGCGCCGAGGGCCTCGACCTCCCCACCGCCGCCCAACAGCGCCGCCGCCTGGACCGCATCGGCCCCTGGACGCCTTGACCACCCACCCTCGTACGGACGAAGGAACGGCAGCCCCTCCCATGACCACCTTCCGCATCGCCCCCGCCGTCGCGGACGCCTTCCCCGACACCCGCATCGCCCTGGTCACCGCCACCGGCCTGCGCGGCCGCGCGTCCTGGCCGGGCACAGCCGCCGCCCTGGAGGCACTGGAACAGCGGCTCGCCGACGGCGCCTGGCGGCCCGCCGACGAGACCGACCCGCGCATCGAGGCGTGGCACGCCGCCTACCGCTCCTTCGGCACCAACCCCCGCCGCGTCCGCCCCAGCGTCGACGCCCTCGGCCGCCGGATGGCCAAAAGGGGCACCCTCCCGCGGATCAACCCGGCCGTCGACTCCTACAACGCCGTCTCTGTGCGCCACGGCCTGCCCGCCGGCGCCTTCGACCTCGACCACGTGCACGGCGACGTCGACATCCGGTACGCGGACGGCTCCGAGGAGTTCACTCCGCTCGGCGAACCCGGCACCGTCGAGCACCCCAAGCCCGGTGAGATCGTCTACGCCGACAGCACCGGCGTCCTGACGCGCCACTGGAACCACCGCGACGCCCACCGCACCCGTGTCACCGAGGACTCCGCCCGCGTCGCGTTCGTCCTCGAAACACTCCACGCCACCCGCGACGGCCACCTCCTCGAGTCGGCAGCCGAGGAGCTGCGCGGCCTGCTCGCCCCGCACACCGACCGGACCGGGGTGCACCACCTCACTCCGGAACGGCCCCAGGCCACCGTCTGAAGGCGTCAGCGGCGGATCAGGCGGCGCTCCCTCGCCGCCGCCACCGCCGCCGTGCGCGAGTCCACGCCGAGCTTCGCGAAGACGTGCACCAGGTGCGACTTCACCGTCGCCTGGCTCAGGAAGAGCCGCTTGCTGATCTGCTGGTTGGACAGGCCCTCGCCGACCAGCTGCACCACCTCCAGCTCGCGCTTCGTCAGCGCCTGCGCCGGGGTGCGCATCCGGTCCATCAGGCGGTGCGCGACCGCCGGCGCCAGCGCGGACTGGCCGGCCGCCGCCGTCCGCACCGCCGCCGCCAGCTCCTCCGGGGGCGCGTCCTTGAGCAGGTAGCCGCTCGCGCCCGCCTCGACGGCCGCGAGGATGTCGGCGTCCGTGTCGTACGTCGTCAGCACCAGCACCCGTGGCGCGCCGGCGCGCGCGGTGATCGCGGCCGTCGCCTCCGCACCGTCCATCCCGGGGCCGAAGCGCAGGTCCATCAGGACCACGTCCGCGTCCGGGGCGAGCTCCACGGCGCGCTCGGCCGTCGCGGCCTCGGCGACCACCGTGAAGTCCGGCTCCGTGTCGAGGACGGCGCGCAGGCCGGCCCGTACGACGGGATGGTCGTCGGCGAGCAGCAGGCGGATCGTCATGCGGCCTCCCCCCGAGGCAGAGGCAGTGGCAGCGGCAGCGGAAGGGCGACGGCCACGGCCGTGCCCTGGCCCGGCGCGGACTCCACGGTGAAGGTCCCGCCGAGCGACTCCGCCCGCGAGCGCATCGCCGGGAGCCCGAACCCGCCCCCGGGGGAGGGGGTGGAGGCGGCGGGGTCGAAGCCCTTGCCGTCGTCCACCACGTCCAGCGTGACGGAGGCGTCCATGAAGGTGAGCGTGATCTCGGCGCGCTCGGCACCCGCGTGCCGCACCGTGTTCGCCAGTGCCGACTGGGCGATCCGCAACAGCGCCACCTCGTACGGCCTGGGCAGCGGCAGCGGCGTACCGCTCACGGAGAAGCGCACCCGGGGCCCCGGCTCCGGTCCCGGTCCCGGCTCGCACAGCCGCTCCAGCGCCGCCGCCAGCGAGCCGCGCTCCAGGTCGGCCGGTGCCAGCGCCCGCACGAACCGCCGCGCCTCCGCCAGGTTCTCCTGCGCCGCGCGGCGCGCCCGCTCGATGTGCACGGCCGCCGGGGAGCCGCCCGGCAGGGCACGCTCGGCGGCCCGCAGCAGCAGCTGGATGGAGGACAGGCCCTGCGCGAGCGTGTCGTGGATCTCGCGCGCCAGCCGCTCCCGCTCCGCGAGCGTGCCCGCGTGCCGCTCCGCCGCCGCGAGCTCCGCCCGGGTCGCGATCAGCTCCTCGATGAGCCGCCTGCGCCGCTCGCTCTCGCGGTACAGCGCCTGGTAGCCGAGGACCGTCGCCACCGCGACCGCCGCCCCCAGCAGCGGCCCGATGAACGCCCCGGGGTTCAGCGGCGCGCCGTGGTGGACGTACGACAGGATCGCCGCGCCCGCGGTGGCGGCCACGGCGGGCAGGGACCACCGCACCGGCAGCAGGTGCAGGTGCAGGAAGTACAGGGGGAACGCCGCCCACAGCCCGTCGGGCGTCAGGCCCAGCAGCACCAGCCAGGCCGCGCCCAGCACGCCCAGCCACAGCGCGGCGGCCGGCACCGAGGTGCGTACGGGCCGCAGGACCGAGCCCGCCGCGTACACCGCGCCCATCAGCGCGGCGGCCGCCGCCACGGCCGGGTCGCCGGAGGACCGCAGCGCGGCGAGGGCCAGCAGCCCCGCCAGCAGCAGATGGAGGCAGAGGCGCAGCACGCGCAGGACGGGGGTGAGGGAACGCGGATCCATGACCCGTCCAGGGTAGGCAGCAACGCCGCCGCCGCCCTCAACCGAAAGTTTGATGCCCGGGCCGTCCGGCGCGCGATGCGGCGCCGGGCGAGACGTCGGCAGGCTGGGCGGCATGTTCGTGGCATGGAGAGATCTGCGGTCCGCCAAGGGGCGGTTCGCGCTGATGGGCACGGTGATCGTGCTGATCACCCTGCTGGTGGGGCTGTTGTCGGGGCTGACGGCCGGGCTCGCGCGGGAGAACGTCTCGGCGATCACCGGGCTGCCGGCCGACCGGCTCGCCTTCGCCGCCCCGCCCCCCGGCCGGTCGGTGTCCTTCGCCGACTCGGCCGTCCCCGAGAGCGCCTGGCGCACCTGGTCCCGGCAGCCCGGCGTCACCGCCGCCGAGCCCCTCGGGATCAGCACCCTGAACGCCACCGCCGCGGACGGCCGCACGGCGGCCGTCTCCGCCTTCGGTACGGCGCCGGGCGCCGGGCTCGCCCCGCAGAGCGCGAAGCTCGGGCCCGGGAAGGCGGTCCTGTCGCGGTCGGCGGCCGACGAGCTCGGCGTGGCCGGCCCGGGGGACCGCGTACGACTGGGCTCCCGGGAGCTGACCGTGGTGGCGGTCGCGGGCGACGCCTCGTACAGCCATACGCCGGTGGTGTGGACGTCGCTGGCCGACTGGCACGCCTCGGGGCGCACGGGTGCGACGGTCGTCGCCCTGCGGGGCGCGGGGATCGACGCGGCGGCGGGGGACCGGGCCGCCGGTACGCGGACGCTCGGCGTCGACGAGGCGCTCACCGCCATCGGCTCGTACCAGGCGGAGAACGGCTCGCTCCAGCTGATGCGCGGCTTCCTGTTCGTGATCTCCGCGCTCGTCATCGGGGCCTTCTTCACGGTGTGGACGATCCAGCGCGCCGGCGACGTGGCCGTGCTGAAGGCGCTCGGCGCTTCCACGCCGTACCTGCTGAAGGACGCCCTCGGGCAGGCGGCGCTCATGCTGGCCGGCGGGACGCTGCTCGGGACGGGCCTGGCGGTGGGCGTCGGCGCCCTGGTGAGCGGGAGCGACGTGCCCTTCGTGCTGGAGCCGGCGACCGTCCTCGTACCGGCCGCCGTGATGATCGCCCTGGGGATGCTCGGGGCCGCCCTGTCCATCCGGCGGATCACCGCCGTCGACCCGCTGACCGCGCTGGGGAGCGCCCGATGAGCCTTCTTCTCGACCAGGTGACCCTGACCTATCCGGACGGCGACGGGCGGGTCACCGCGCTCGACTCCGTCTCGCTCGCCGTCCCGCCCGGCACCCTCACGGCGGTCGTCGGCCCGTCCGGCTCCGGCAAGTCCAGCCTGCTCGCGGTGGCCGCGACGCTGGTGACCCCGGACCGGGGGCGGGTGGTGGTCGCCGGGACCGACACCAGCACCCTCGACCGGGCGGGCAGGGCGGCCCTGCGGCGCACGCGCATCGGGATCGTGTTCCAGCAGCCGAACCTGCTGCCGTCGCTCACGGCCGCCGAGCAGTTGACGGTGATGGCCCACCTGTCGGGTGGCTCGGACTCGCGATCGGGCTCGGGCCGGAAGAGCCGCGGGGCTGCCCGGGCGCGGGCCCTGGAACTGCTGGACGCCGTCGGTCTCGCCGACCAGGCCGGGCGGCGGCCGCACCAGCTCTCCGGAGGTCAGCGCCAGCGCGTGAACATCGCGCGGGCGCTGATGAACGACCCGGCCGTGCTGCTGGTCGACGAGCCGACCAGCGCGCTCGACCACGAGCGGGGCGCGGCGGTCCTGGACCTGCTGGTCACGCTGACCCGGGCACGCTCCACGGCCACCGTGCTGGTGACGCACGACCGCGCCCACCTGGACCGGGTGGACCGCACGGTAACGGTCCGGGACGGCAGGCTGTCCGAGCCGCGGCCGGTCCGGCTCTGAGGCCTCAGCCCTGGCCGTTGGCGGCGGCGGTGTTCGCCAGGGCCGTCGACAGGTCCTGCGCGACTTCCTGGAGGATCGGGACGATCTTCTCCGTCGCGGCCTCCGTCACCCGGCCCGCCGGGCCGGAGATGGAGATCGCGGCGGCGGTGGGGGAGTCGGGCACCGAGACCGCGATGCAGCGCACCCCGATCTCCTGCTCGCTGTCGTCGACCGCGAACCCGGCCTCCCGCACCTGCACCAGGGCGTCCAGGAAGCCCTCCGGCGTGGTGATGGTCTTCTCGGTCGCGGCCGGCATCCCGGTACGGGCGAGCAGCGCGCGGACCTCCTCCGGCGGGGTGTGCGCGAGGAGCGCCTTGCCCACGCCGGTGGAGTGCGGCAGCACGCGCCGGCCGACCTCGGTGAACATGCGCATCGAGTGCTTGGAGGGCACCTGCGCCACGTACACGATCTCGTCGCCGTCGAGCAGTGCCATGTTCGCGGTCTCGCCGGTCTCCTCGACGAGGCGGGCGAGGTACGGGCGGGCCCAGGTGCCGAGCAGCCGCGACGCGGACTCGCCGAGGCGGATGAGGCGGGGGCCCAGCGCGTACCGCCGGTTGGGCTGCTGGCGTACGTAGCCGCAGGCGACCAGCGTCCGCATCAGGCGGTGGATGGTGGGCAGCGGCAGTCCGCTGCTGGACGAGAGCTCGCTCAGGCCGACCTCGCCCCCGGCGTCGGCCATCCGCTCCAGGAGGTCGAAGGCACGCTCGAGGGACTGCACACCGCCGGTCGCGGGGGCGGGCTTGGCGGCGTCGGTGGTGCTGGCGCTGGACGTCGGCACGGCACGGTCCTTTCGGGGCGGATGGGCAAGTCAGCAGCCTACCGGGCCGTCCCGCCGGGCACATCGCCCGCAGTGGGACGTCTTTGCCGGTCAGGGGCCGTTTGTCCGGGTGCTCGCCGGGATCGGGGGCTGCTCGCCGGACCTCCCTCTGTGGGTAGCTACGTTCCCTTGAATGAAATTATCTTTCCACTTTATGGAAACATCCAAGCCGCCCGCACGCCACCCGGGCCGCCCCCGGGGGGCCTCTTGACGGCGCCGGATCCGGAGTGAAGACTCCATCGCAAGCTTCAACAGTTCGTTGAAGTTCCTCTGCTGTAGGACGATGTGGATGGAGAACGACGGGAACGTGGACGTGAATCTGGTACTGCGCTCGACGCGCGTCATCACCCCCGAGGGGACGCGCGCCGCCTCGGTCGCCGTCGCCGACGGCAGGATCGCGGCGGTGCTGCCGTACGACGCCGAGGTGCCCGCCGGCGCCCGCCTGGAGGACGTCGGCGACCACGTCGTCCTCCCCGGCCTCGTCGACACCCACGTCCACGTGAACGACCCGGGCCGCACCGAGTGGGAGGGCTTCTGGACCGCCACCCGCGCGGCGGCGGCCGGCGGCATCACCACCCTCATCGACATGCCGCTCAACTCCCTCCCGCCCACCACGACGGTCGACAACCTGCGTACCAAGCAGGAGGTGGCCCGGCCCAAGGCCCACATCGACGTCGGCTTCTGGGGCGGCGCCCTGCCCGACAACGTCAAGGACCTGCGGCCCCTGCACGACGCCGGCGTCTTCGGCTTCAAGTGCTTCTTGTCGCCGTCCGGCGTGGACGAGTTCCCGCAGCTCGACCAGGAGCAGCTGGCCGCCTCGCTCGCCGAGATCGCCGGCTTCGGCGGCCTGATGATCGTGCACGCCGAGGACCCGCACCACCTGGACGCGGCCCCGCAGAAGGGCGGCGCCAAGTACGCCGACTTCCTCGCCTCCCGGCCGCGCGACGCCGAGAACACCGCCATCGAGAACCTCATCAACCAGGCCCGGCGGCTCAACGCACGCGTCCATGTCCTGCACCTGTCCTCCAGCGACGCGCTGCCGATGATCGCCGCCGCCCGCCGCGAGGGCGTCCAGGTCACCGTCGAGACCTGCCCGCACTTCCTCACCCTCACGGCCGAGGAGGTCCCGGACGGGGCGACGGAGTTCAAGTGCTGCCCGCCGATCCGCGAGGCGAGCAACCAGGACGCCCTGTGGGAGGGCCTCGCGGACGGGACGATCGACTGCATCGTCTCGGACCACTCGCCCTCCACCGCGGACCTCAAGACCCCCGACTTCGCCACCGCCTGGGGCGGCATCTCCTCCCTCCAGCTGGGCCTGCCCGCCATCTGGACCGAGGCCCGGCGCCGCGGCCGCAGCCTCGAGGACGTCGTCCGCTGGATGTCCACCGCCCCGGCGCGCCTCGCGGGCCTCGGCCAGAAGGGCGCCATCGAAGCGGGCCGCGACGCCGACTTCGCCGTCCTCGCGCCCGACGAGACCTTCACCGTCGACCCCGCCGAGCTGCACCACCGCAACCGGGTCACGGCGTACGCGG
The DNA here is from genome assembly GCF_040611175.1 of Streptomyces sp. NPDC003036. Taxonomy (NCBI): domain Bacteria; kingdom Bacillati; phylum Actinomycetota; class Actinomycetes; order Kitasatosporales; family Streptomycetaceae; genus Streptomyces; species Streptomyces sp. NPDC003036. The sequence continues at coordinate 97,303 of NZ_JBEXNO010000002.1, forward strand.
GCAAGACCCTGCACGGCGTCGTGAAGTCCACCTGGCTGCGCGGTGTGCGCATCGCCGACAACGGCACCCTGGCCGAGCCGAGTGGCCGGCTCCTCGAAAGGACCAAGTGACACCCGTGACCGCCATACCCAGCTTCACCGGCGACGCGAACCCCTACGGCGGCGGCGACCCGTACGCCGACTACCGCACCGCCGACTTCCCCTTCACCAGCCTGGTCGACCTGGCCGACCGCCGCCTCGGCGCGGGCGTCATCGCCGCCAACGACGAGTTCTTCGCCGAGCGCGAGAACATGCTCAAGCCCGAGCCCGCCGAGTTCGACCCCGAGCACTTCGGCCACAAAGGCAAGATCATGGACGGCTGGGAGACGCGCCGCCGCCGCGGTGTCTCCGCCGACGAGCCGCACCCCACGGCCGAGGACCACGACTGGGCGCTCGTACGCCTCGGCGCCCCCGGCGTCGTACGCGGCATCGTCGTCGACACCGCCCACTTCCGCGGCAACTACCCGCAGGCCGTCTCCATCGAGGCGACCTCGGTGGCCGGCTCCCCGTCGCCCGATGCCCTCCTCGCCCCCGACGTGAAGTGGACGACGCTCGTCCCGCGCACCGCCATCGGCGGCCACGCGGCCAACGGCTTCGCCGTCGACGTCGAGCAGCGCTTCACGCACCTGCGCGTCAACCAGCACCCCGACGGCGGCATCGCCCGCCTGCGCGTCTACGGCGAGGTCGCCCCCGACCCGGCGTGGCTCGGCGTGCTCGGCACCTTCGACGTCGTGGCGCTGGAGAACGGCGGCCGCGTCGAGGACGCCTCCGACCGCTTCTACTCGCCGGCCACCAACACCATCCAGCCGGGCCGCTCCCGCAAGATGGACGACGGCTGGGAGACCCGCCGCCGGCGCGACAAGGGCAACGACTGGATCCGCTACCAGCTGGTCGAGCAGTCCGCGATCCGCGCGGTCGAGATCGACACCGCGTACCTCAAGGGCAACAGCGCCGGCTGGGCGGCCCTCTCCGTACGCGACGGCGAGAGCGGCGAGTGGACCGAGTTCATGGCGCGCACCCGCCTCCAGCCGGACACGAACCACCGGTTCGTCCTGCCGGAGCCGGTCGTGGGCACCCACGTCCGCATCGACATCTACCCCGACGGCGGCATCTCCCGCCTGCGGCTGTTCGGCTCGCTGACGGACGAGGGCGCGAAGCGCCTGGCGGCCCGCCACGAGGAGCTCAGCTGACCGCATGACCCGGGCAGCACGACACCTGCCCGTACGCGAGCGGCGCACCGGCCCGACAGCACCGGTGCGCCCTCGCGCCTTCTCACGCCCGCGCGCCTGCCGTACGGACGGCTACGCCCCATGCCTGCCGCTACGCCGCGTGGCCGCCGTCCACCGCGAACTCCGCGCCCGTCACGTACCCCGCCTCCTCACCTGCGAGGTACGCCACCATCGACGCCACCTCGTCCGGCACGCCGAAGCGCCCCAGCGCCGTCATCGCGCTCTGGCCGTCCGCGTACGGACCGTCGGCGGGGTTCATGTCGGTGTCGACAGGCCCCGGGTGGACGATGTTCGCCGTGATGCCCCGGCCGCCCAGCTCCCGCGCCAGCGCCCTGGTCAGGCCGGACAGCGCGGACTTGCTCATCGCGTAGAGCGTTCCGCCCGGCCCCGGGACGCGCTGCGTCATGCACGTACCGATCGTGACGATCCGCCCGCCGCGCCCCATGCGGGCGGCCGCCGCCCGGGAGGCCAGGAACACGCCCCGGACGTTCACCGCGAGGACCCGGTCCACGTCCGCGAGCGTCAGGCTCTCCAGCGGGCCGAGCACCCCGACCCCCGCGTTGTTCACGAGCACGTCGAGCCGCCCGCCGCCCAGCTCCCCGGCGGCGCGCTCCACCGCGTCCGCCGCGCCGGCCGCGTCACCCGCGTCCGCGCGCAGGGCCAGCCCGCGCCGCCCGGTCGCCTCGATCCTCCGCACGACCTCCTGGGCCGCCTCCTCGTCGCGTACGTAGGTGAGGGCGACGTCCGCGCCCTCCCGGGCCAGCCGCAGCGCGATCGCGGCGCCGATGCCGCGGCTGCCGCCGGTGACCAGAGCTGCCCTGCCGTTCATGGTGACCTCCCTGCTTGTGGGTGCGGGCTCCATCACATCGGGGGAGCCGCCGTCTCACCGGCGGGAAACGGACCTGGAGATCCACTGCCGGACCAGCGATGAGTTCCGGCCACGCGCGCGGTCGGAGCATGTGACGGACGATGAAGAAGGACCTGATGAGAAAGGCGCAGCCATGGCCACGCTCACCCTCACCACCTTCATGACGCTCGACGGAGTCATGCAGGCCCCCGGCGGCCCCGACGAGGACCGCAGCGACGGCTTCGAGTACGGCGGCTGGAGCGTGCCGTTCGTGGACGAGGAGTTCGGCCGGTTCATCGACGAGGTCTTCCAGCGCGTGGACTGCTTCCTCCTCGGCCGGCGGACGTACGAGATCTTCGCCTCGTACTGGCCCAAGGTCACCGACGAGAACGACCCCGTCGCGAGCCGCCTCAACACCCTCCCCAAGTACGTCTTCTCGACCACCCTCGACCATGCCGACTGGCACAACTCCACCGTGCTCAAAGGCGACCTGACCGAGGAGGTGAACCGCCTCAAGCAGCGCCCCGGCCGCGAGATCCAGGTCCACGGCAGCGCCCGCCTCGCCCAGAGCCTCCTCGCGCACGGCCTCGTCGACGAGCTGAACCTGCTGGTCTACCCCGTCTTCCTCGGCAAGGGCCGCCGCCTCTTCCCCGACGGCGGGACCCCGACCGCCTTCGAACTCACCGGCCACCGCACGACCACCACCGGCATCACCATCCAGACCTACCGGACCGCCGGGCCCGCTCAGTTCGGCTCCTTCGAGCTCGACGTCGACCTCGACCGGTGAGCGCGGCCCCGGTACGGTGATCGTCCGCGTGCGAGCCGCCGAAGTCTCCACACCGCCCCGCCCGTTGGAGACCTCGGCCCATGTCGTCGCTCGCCGCATCCGCGCCCCCGTACGCCCGGAGGGCCTGGCTCACCGACCTGCCCGTGCTGCTCGTCGCGGCCGTCTGGGGCGCCAGCTACCTCGCCGCGAAGGGCATCACCACCGCGCACACCGTCATCGCCGTACTGGTGCTGCGCTTCGCGGTCGTCCTGCCCGTGCTCGTCGCCGCCGGATGGCGCGCCCTGCGCGCCCTGACGGCGGCCCAGTGGCGCGGGGCGGGAGCTCTCGGAGCCGTACTGAGCGGCATCTTCCTGCTGGAGACGTACGGCGTCGTCCACACGTCCGCCACCAACGCCGGGCTCATCATCAGCCTCACCATGATCTTCACGCCGCTCGCCGAGGCGGCGCTGACCGGGACCCGCCCGTCCGGCTCCTTCCTGGCCGCCGCCGGGACGTCGCTGGCGGGCGTGGTGCTGCTGACGCAAGGCGGGGGCTTCACCGCCCCGTCGGGCGGCGATCTGCTGATGCTGCTCGCCGCGCTCGCCCGTACGGTGCATGTGCTGGCCATGTCCCGCATCAAAGCCGTCCAGGGCGCGGACTCGCTCTCGCTCACGACGGTCCAACTCGGCGGCGCTGTGGCCGTCTTCGCCCTGATCGCCGTCGCCGTGCCGGGGAGCGGCGCGTCACCGTGGGCGGTGGCGGCGGGCTTCGGGGCGCGCGAGTGGGCCGGGCTGATCTTCCTGGCCGTGTTCTGCACCCTGTTCGCGTTCTTCGTGCAGATGTGGGCGGTACGCCGCACCTCGCCGTCCCGTGTGAGCCTGCTGCTCGGCACCGAGCCCTTGTGGGCGGCGGCGGCCGGGATCGCGGTCGCCCGGGAGCAGGTGGGCGCGGTGGGCCTCGTCGGTGCCGCGCTCGTGCTCGCCGGGACGTGGTGGGGGAGGAGCGCCGCGGGCCCGCGGTGATCGGCGGCACCGCGGGCCCGGGCTCAGGTGTGGCTCAGCAGCTCGAAGCAGCTGAGCAGCTCAGCCGAAGTTCACGTCGCTGCACAGGTAGTACGTCTGGTCCATGTGCGAGGCCTTCCAGATCGTGTAGACGACGTGGTGGCCCGTGCGGCCCGGAGCGCTGACGTTGTCGATGACGTAGTTCTGGCTCGGGGCGTAACGGCCGGTCTGCTTGACCAGTTGCAGGTCGCTCCAGCTCAGCGCCTGTGTGGCGGGGTTGAAGCCCTGCTTGGTGACGTAGACGAGGAAGTAGTCCGCGCCGTGGCTGGCCTGGTCGAAGAGCTTGACCGTGAAGTTGCTCGTGACGTTCGTGGTCTTCCACGGGCCGACGGCGTCCAGGGCGTTGTAGCGGCCGCCTTCGGCCTGGCCGCCGCTGCAGAGCTGGCCGTTGGGGATGGCCGCCTGGTGGTTGCCGCCGACGCCGTTGCGGTAGAGGCCGTTCCAGTTCCACATGGCGTTCGGGTTGGCCTGCCAGGCCTGCCAGCACATCGGGTCCTGCTGCTGCATGGCCGGGTTCATGTGGTCGCTGCCCCAGCGTAACCAGCAGCCGTAGTTGCGGGACGCCGGGTCGACGACGGACCCGTGCGCCGAGGCGGTACCGGCCCAGGGGATCAGGCTGAGCAGCGCCGCGGAGAGGAGGGTGAGCAGGTGTACCGCCCAGCGGGGGCGGCGCGGACGGCCCGCGGTGCGGGCGGGACTGTCCAGAACATGACCAGTCATTGTGCGGCTCCATCTTCCGGTTGAGTGGGGTGCCGGGTGGATGGGAGCGCTCCCAGCTCTGGGGCTACCCACCCCTCTTCGCCGGGAAACGCGCTTCACTGCCGATTGTTGGTCCCGTATCCGACACCCGTTCCCCTCTGTCCCCATTGGGGTATTCACTGATCTTCGTCGCTTCCGCACCGCCATGATCTGGTTCGGGGTGCCCGGACAGGCGCCCTCACTCGACCCTCCTGAGACGTGGGATGACGAACATGACGCACACGACGCGCACGACGCGGCGGGCGAGTGGCCCGGACGGCCACGCCGTGCTGCTCGTCGCCGGGCTGGCCGATCTGGCCGTGAGCGCGATCGGATCGGTGGCGGGCACACTGGGCACCCTGCTGCGCCGGTCGGACGCGGTGGATCTCGCCCGCGACGCCGAACGGGACCTGGAGGCGCGGGGCCGCCTCGCCCTCGACCGGTACGCGCACGTGCCCCCCGCGTACCTGGAGGTGCTGGCCCGGCACGTGGTCGAGCGGCGGGCTGCCGCCGACGGCCGAACCGCCGACGGCCGAACCGCCGACGGCGGGACCGCCCACCGCCGGGCCCCTGACGGTGATGTCTGACGATGTCCGACCGGTGGGACCCGGCCGTCTTCAAGGCCCGTATCGACGGCACACTGCGGGACTTCCTGGCCGAGGAGGCCGCCCGGCTGCTGGACATCGACGACGACCTGAAGCCGGTGGCCGAACAGCTCCAGGCCGCCGCCCGGCACGGCAAGCGCCTGCGGGCGGCGTTCTGCTACTGGGGCTGGAGAGCGGCCGGGCAGCCGGACAGCGACGCCCTCGTACGCGCGGCCGCCTCGATGGAGCTCGTCCACGCCGCGGCGGTCGTACATGACGACCTCATCGACGGCAGCACCCTGCGCCACGGCCTGCCCACCGCCCACCTGGCCCTGGAGGCGGCCCTCGCCGGCCGCCCCCGGGAGACCGCCGCCACCGCCCGCTCCCTGGCCATGCTCGTGGGCGACCACCTCATGGCGCTGGCGGGGGAGCTGTTCGCCACCAGCGGCCTGCCCTCCGCGTACCTCTCCCGCGCCCGACCGCTGTGGACCACCCTCGCGCGGGAGCTGATCGCGGGGGAGTGCCTGGAGATCCTGCGCACCGGAACCCCGCCGGACCTCGGCGCCTCGCTGCAGGTCATCCGCTACAAGACCGCCAAGTACACCGTCGAGCAGCCCCTCCTCATCGGCGGCCTGCTCGCCGGTGCCGGCCCCGCACTCCGCGAGGGCTACTCCGCCTACGGCCTGCCGCTGGGCGAGGCGTTCCAGCTGCGCGACGACCTGCTCGGCCTGTTCGGCTCCTCCTCCCGTACCGGCAAGGCGGACCTGGACGACCTGCGGACCCGCCGCCCCACCGCGCTGCTGGCCGAGACCTGGCGCGCCGCCGGTCCCGAGGGGAGACGGCTGCTCGCCCGCATCCTCGAAGGCACCGAAGGCACCGAAGGCACCGAAGGCACCGAGACCGGAGAGACCGGAGAGACCGGCGAGATCGACCTGGCGGCCGCACGCGCGCTCATGGCGCGGGTCGGGGCACCGGAGCGGATCGAGCACCTGATCCGCGGACGCGTGGAACAGGCCGTCCGGACCCTGGACGAGCTCGACATCCCGCCGTACGCGCACCGCGTCCTCACGGACCTGGCGAGGCGGGCCACCGACCGCCTGCATTGACATCCCCCGGCCCTCCACCCCTGTCCACCCCCGTCCCCGCCGGCGCGGACCCCTGCAAGGAGAGAGCGATGACCTACACCGAAGCTTCGATGGACGCCCTGCGCGACAAGGGCGACGAGCCGGCCGACGCCGTCGTGGCCACGTTGTTCGCGCGGGGAGAGGTGGGCACGTTCAACACCCTCATGCGCTACGTCTCCGCCGCGGGCGCCCCCCTGCCGGACGGACTGCCCGACGTCGCCCGCGACTACCTGCGGGAGACCGCCGCGCCGCCGTCCTGGGTGGACTGGGAGGAGATGGAGAAGGCGCGGCTCTTCTTCATCGACAACAACGTGCACATCTCCACCGCCCTGTCGTTCGCCTCCATGCCCGCCTGCTACGTCGTCCCGCACGTCGCCAGGCTGCTGTCGACGACCCACGGGCTGAACTACCCCAACAAGCGCATGGCGGAGACCGGCCAGTTCACCGTCCACCTCATGCAGCCCGGCGCGTTCGAGGCCGGCAGCCGCTTCATCCCCGCGGCCCAGAAGGTGCGCCTCCTGCACGCCTCCATCCGCCACCACCTCCGGCGCGAGGACCGCTGGGACACCGGTGCCCTGGGGGTGCCGATCTGCCAGGAGGACATGATCGGCGGGCAGATGTTCTTCTCCCTGCTGGTCCTGGACAGCCTCCACCGGCTGGGCATCCACATGAGCGAGGAAGGGGCCGCCGCGTACTTCTACGCCTGGCGCGTGGTGGGCGCCATGCTCGGCGTCGACCAGGACGCCGTCCCGCACACCCTGGAGGAGGGGCGCCGGTTCCTGGACCTGTACATGGTCCGCCACATGGGCCCCAGCGAGGAAGGAGTCCGCCTCACCCGTCAGCTGATCGACCTGTACGAAGAGGTCGTCCCCGGGACCTTCTTCGACCCCGTGGTCTCCGCCCTGATCCGCTACCTCATCGGCGACACCTGCGCCGACTGGCTCGACGTCCCGCGTACCGCCTGGGACGCCGTCGTCAAGGCGGCCCCCCACCTGCTGGGGGTCCTGGAGACCCTCGAGGACCGCTCGCCCCTCGGCGCCTGGGCCCTGGACCGGCTCGGACACCTCACCACCGTCTTCGAGCTGTCGTCCCTCACCCGGGGCCGCGTCATGCACTACGCCATCCCCGAACACCTCAAGAAGGACTACGGCGTCAGCGCCACCGTCCCCCCGCGCCACCGCTGGACCCCGCCGCCCGCCACCGTCTCCTGAGAAGCAGCCCCGCGCCGCCGCCGGCGCGTAGGGTGGGCCGATGGCCATCGTCGATCTCGGCGCGTACGGCGAGGAGTTCAACGCCGACCCGTACCCGTACTACGCCAAGCTCCGCGACAGCGGACCCGTCCACCACGTCCGTACGCGCCTCGGCCACGAGGTGTGGCTGATCGTCGGCCACGCCGAGGCGCGAGCCGCGCTCGCCGACCCGAGGCTGGCCAAGTCGCCCGCCGCCGCCGGTCTCCCGAGCATGCTCGACGAGCAGCTCATCGGGCCGCACCTGCTGGTCGTGGACCCACCCGACCACACGCGGCTGCGCAAGCTGATCGCCCGCGAGTTCACCGGGCGGCGCGTGGAGGCGCTGCGGCCGCGCGTCCAGACGGTCACGGACGAGCTGCTCGACGCCATGGACGTACCGGACCGGCGCGCCGACCTCGTCGACGCGCTCGCCTTCCCCCTGCCCATCACCGTCATCTGCGAACTGCTGGGCGTGCCCGCCGCCGACCGCGCCCGCTTTCGCGCCTGGTCCACCGAGATCGTCGCCCCGACCGGCGCGGACCCCGAGCTCGAAGCCGTACGGGCCCTCGGCGCGTACCTCGACGCACTCATCGAGGACAAACGCTCCTCCCGCCCCACCGACGACCTGCTCTCCGCCCTGCTGCGTACGCGCGCCGAGGACGGCGACCGGCTCTCGGCCGCCGAACTGCGGGCCATGGCGTACCTGCTGCTGATCGCGGGGCACGAGACGACCGTCAACCTCGTCTCCAACGGGATGCGCGCCCTGTTCGCCCATCCGGAACAGCTGGCCGCGCTGCGCGCCGACTTCGGGCTGCTGGACGGCGCGGTGGAGGAGATGCTGCGGTACGACGGGCCGGTCGAGACCGCCACGGCCCGGTTCGCCCTGGAGGCCGTGCCCCTCGGCGACACCGTCGTCCCCGCCGGCGCGACCGTCCTCGTCGGCCTCGCCGCGGGCGACCGCGACCCGGCCAGGTTCGCCGACCCCGACCGCTTCGACATCCGCCGCGACACCGGCGGCCACCTCGCCTTCGGCCACGGCATCCACTACTGCCTGGGCGCCCCGCTGGCCCGTCTGGAGGCCCGCATCGCGCTCCGCGCCCTGCTGGAACGCTTCCCGTCCCTCGAACCCGACTCCTCCGCCGGCCCGCTCGACTGGCTGCCCGGCCTCCTCATGCGCGGCGTCCGCCGCCTTCCCGTCAGGTGGTGACGAACAACCCATGAACGGATCCGACCTCGACCTCACCCTCGCCCAGAAGGCCCTCGACAGCCAGCCCTTCAGCCGGCTCCTCGGCGCCCGCACCACCGCCTTCGGTGACGGCCGCGCCGTGCTGGAGCTGGACATCCGCGAGGAGCTCCACCAGCAGAACGGCTTCCTCCACGGCGGAGTCCTCTCGTACGCCGCCGACAACGCCCTCACCTTCGCCGCCGGCGCCGCCCTCGGCCCGGCCGTGCTGACGGCCGGCTTCTCCATCCAGTACGTCCGCCCCGCCACCGGCCGCACCCTGATCGCCCGCGCGTCCGTGGTCCACGCGGGAAGGCGGCAGGCGGTGGTGCGCTGCGACCTGCTGACGGTCGACGGGGAGGGCGGGGACGAGACGCTCTGCGCGGTGGCGCAGGGCACGGTGCTGTCGGCCCCGCAAACGGGTGGCTGACGCGCGCGGCGGCGTGTGAGGGTTCCGCCCATGGGCGTCGGACGAGCGCATGGAGGGGTAATGTAGTGATCTTCGAAATGCCTGGCTCCCGGAGTCCCAGAGGCGACTGCCCATGATTCCTCGCCCCATGACCTCCGCCTCGATGCCGCGATACGCGAGGTGTGGAGGCTTCCCGCCGCTGATGCCGTGCGGGGTACCGAGCCCTTTGGTGGACTGTCGGTCCCTCCGGGGAGCTCGCCGTCCTCTTGGTCCACCGGCGATTCCTCGAGCACACCCGCCACATCAAGGGGTGGGTCGTGTGGGGCCGGGGCCCCTGGACGCCCAACGCCGTGGTGTCCTCCCCGTCCGGTGCACCGGAGTCGGAGTTCTGCGTCGGTGACGACATTCCCGCCCTGGTCACCGACGTTCACGGAGGCATCTGGACGGCTTATGGCGACGAGGGCATCTACGGCGGCCACCCGGAGTCGGGAGCGGGCCTCGCGGGCTGGACCACCCAGGGCCAGGCAGCCTGGGCGCCCGACGGCCGCCTGCCCGACCACCCACTGGAAGGCTGCGCCGCCGCGACCGAGGACGAACAGGTATGGCTTGCCTGGCACTCCGGCGGCCGAAGAGGCGGAACCTTCCTCACACGGATCACCCCGTCCACCGGTGACGTCACCAGCTATCCCAGCCCCGTCCCCGGCTTGGACGGACTGGCGGGTGACGCCTGGCTGCGCATAGGAGCATGAAAAGGCTCACAGCGCCGACGCGATCTCCTCCAGCCGTACCGGGCGGCGCTCGCGGCGCGACAGTTCGCACGCCTCGGCGATGCGCAGCGCCCGCAGGGCCTCGTGGCCGTCACAGGGGTTGTCGCGCTCGCCGCGCGCCAGGCGGACGAAGGCGTCGAGTTCGGCTTCGTACGCCGGGGCGAACCGTTCGAGGAAGCCCGGCCACGGTTTGTCGGCCGGGGGCGGGCCGAGGGGTTCGGTGGAGGTGAGGGGGGTGCGCTCGTCGAGGCCCACCGCGATCTGGTCGCGTTCACCGGCCAGTTCCATGCGGACGTCGTAACCGGCGCCGTTGCAGCGGGTGGCGGTCGCGGTGGCGAGGGTGCCGTCGTCCAGGGTGAGGAGCACGGCCGCCGTGTCGACGTCGCCCGCGTCGCGGAACATGGCGTGCCCGGTGTCGGACCCGGTCGCGTACACCTCGGTGACCTCGCGGCCGGTGACCCAGCGCAGGATGTCGAAGTCGTGGACCAGGCAGTCGCGGTAGAGGCCGCCGGAGAGCGGCAGGTACGCGGCGGGCGGCGGCGCCGGGTCGGAGGTGATGGCCCGTACGGTGTGCAGCCGGCCGAGCCGCCCGGTGCGTACGGCGTCGCGGGCCGCCCGGTAGCCGGCGTCGAAGCGGCGCATGAAGCCGAGCTGGAGCGGCGTGCCGGAGGACTCGACCTCGCGCAGCGCGGTGAGGGTGCCGGGCAGGTCGAGGGCGATGGGCTTCTCGCAGAAGGCGGGCAGGCCGGCGCGGGCGGCGCGGGCGATGAGATCGGGGTGGGCGGCGGTGGCCGAGGCGATCACGACGGCGTCCACGCCCCAGGCGAAGACGTCGTCGACGGTGGGGGCGGCGGTGGCGCCGGTGATTCCGGCGACCTCGGCCGCCCGTGCCGGGTCGGCGTCGGCGACCACGAGTGACCCGACCTCCGGGTGGCGGCTGAGCACCCCGGCGTGGAAGGCGCCGATACGTCCCGTTCCGATGAGTCCGATGCGCATGGCCCCCAAGGTGGTGCCGGGCCAGGTGCCCTGTCAAGCGTTTGTCAGGACAATCGGACTTCACGACTTCCCGTCATGATGGCATGCGGATACGCTCGGGGCCGTGCCCAAGCAGACCCCAGAAGCCCGAGACGCGCGCGCCCGCGCCGGACGCGTCGCCGGCCGCGGCGGACGCGACCGCGACGAGGCCGCCCCCGTCGCGCAGCTCCCCCTGAGCGTCGACCGCACCAGCCCGGTGCCGCTCTACTTCCAGCTCTCGCAGCAGCTGGAGGCGGCCATCGAGCGCGGCGCCCTCACCCCGGGCAGCCTCCTCGGCAACGAGATCGACCTGGCCACCCGGCTCGGCCTCTCCCGGCCCACCGTCCGCCAGGCGATCCAGGCACTCGTCGACAAGGGCCTGCTCGTCCGCCGCCGCGGCGTCGGCACCCAGGTCGTCCACAGCCAGGTCAAGCGCCCGCTGGAGCTCAGCAGCCTGTACGACGACCTCGAGGCGGCCGGCCAGCGCCCCGCCACCATCGTCCTGACCAACCGCCTCCAGCCCGCCACCGCGGAGGTGGCCGCCGCCCTCGGCGTACCGGAGGGCGGCGACGTCCGGTTCCTGGAGCGGCTGCGCTTCGCGCACGGCGAGCCCATGGCGCGGCTGCGCAACCACCTGCCGCCCGGCCTGCTCGACCCCGTCACCGAGGAGCTGGAGGAGACCGGCCTGTACCGGCTGATGCGCGGCGCGGGCATCACGCTGCACAGCGCCCGCCAGTCCGTCGGGGCCCGCGCCGCCACCGCGCTGGAGGCGGAGCTGCTCACCGAGGAGCCGGGCGCGCCGCTGCTCACCATGGAGCGCACCACCTTCGACGACACCGGTCGGCCCGTGGAGTTCGGCTCGCACCTCTACCGGGCGTCGCGGTACGCGTTCGAGTTCCAGCTCCTCGTCCGGCCGTGACTCCCTCAGCGCATAGCGCGTAAGAATGTTCGGACAAAGTATTGACGGGTCGTCGCCACCGCCGTAGAAACGCACCCAGCCGCAACCGGGCGGCGCCGGGCACAGAAGGCGGACGACCACCATGCGAACCACCCGCACGGCGGCAGCGGCCCTGCTGACCGCAGTCGCACTCACCGTCACCGCCGCCGGATGCAGCGACTCCGGCGGCAAGGACGCCGAGAACAAGCCCTCCACCCCCGCCGGCGGCGGCAGCCCCGCCACCACCGACCGCATGACCATCGCCATGGTCACCCACTCCGGCGAGGGCGACACCTTCTGGGACATCGTCCAGAACGGCGCCAAGCAAGCCGCCGCCAAGGACAACGCCGCGTTCCTCTACGCCGCGAACAAGGAAGGCAAGGAGCAGGCCCAGCTCATCGACTCGTACGTGGCGAAGAAGGTGGACGGCCTGATCGTCACCCTCGCCAAGCCCGAGGCCGTCAAGGCGTCCGTCGCCAAGGCCGTCGCCGCCGGCATCCCCGTCATCACTATCAACTCCGGCGGGCAGCACTCCGCCGCGTACGGCGCCCTCACCCACATCGGCCAGGACGAGTCCGTCGCGGGCGAGGCCGTCGGCGAGGAGCTCACCGCACGCGGCAAGAAGAAGGCCCTGTGCGTCATCCACGAGCAGGGAAACGTTTCCCTCGAAGAGCGCTGCGCCGGCGTGAAGAAGACGTTCAAGGGCACCGTCGAGAACCTCAACGTCGAGGGCACCAATATGCCCGCCGCCACTTCCTCCATCGAGGCCAAGCTCCAGAGCGCCGACGACATCGACGCCGTCGTCACCCTCGGCGCCCCCTTCGCAGCCGCCTCCGTCAAGGCCAGGCAGAGCGCCGGCTCCAACGCCGAGATCGACACCTTCGACCTCAACGCGGCCGTGGTCGCCCAGCTCAAGGCCCGGCAGATCGGCTTCGCCGTCGACCAGCAGCCCTACCTCCAGGGCTACCTCGCCGTCGACGCGCTCCGGCTCCACAAGGACAACCTCAACGTCCTCGGCGGCGGCAAGCCCGTCCTCACCGGCCCCGCCCTCGTCACCGAGAAGGACGTGGAGCGGCTGGAGGACCTCACCGCCCGCGGGACCCGATGAAAACCGGACACATCGCCATGACCGATACTTGCCCAGTCGTACGGCAAGGACAGCGAACAGAGCAAAAGGGGCACGGCGTCGTGGCAAGGAGTCCAAGGAGTCCAAGGAGTTCAAGGCGTTCGGAAGCAGCATGGCGCGGCGCCCTGCGCGCGGCCCTCGCGGCGGCGCTCGGGCTCTCCCTCGCCGCAGCCCTCGCCGGGTGCAGCGCCACCGGCGGCAAGCGCGCCGAGGACGCCCGCAAGGCGGCCGCCGCCCAGGGCCGGGCCGCCGTGGACACCCCGAGGTGGACCGTCGCCATGGTCACCCACTCCGGCGACGGCGACACCTTCTGGGACATCGTCCAGAGCGGCGCCAAGCAAGCGGCCGCCAAGGACAACATCACCTTCCTCTACGCCCACAGCGACGAGGGACAGCAGCAGGCCCAGCTCGTCGAGTCCTACATCGACAAGAAGGTCGACGGCCTGATCGTCACCCTCGCCAAGCCCGACGCCATGAAGGCGGCCGTCGCCAAGGCCGTCAAGGCGGGCATCCCGGTGATCACCGTCAACTCCGGCGCCGAGCAGTCCAAGGCCCTCGGCGCCCTCACCCACATCGGCCAGGACGAGAACATCGCGGGCGAGGCGGTCGGCGACGAGCTCGACCGGCGCGGCCGCAAGAAGGCCCTGTGCGTCCTGCACGAACAGGGCAACGTCGGCCACGAGCAGCGCTGCGCCGGCGTGAAGAAGACCTTCGACGGCGACGTGCAGAACCTCTACGTCGACGGCACCAACATGCCCGACGTCCAGGCGTCCATCGAGGCCAAGCTCCAGACGGACCGGTCCATCGACGCCGTCGTCACCCTCGGCGCGCCGTTCGCGGACGCCGCCGTCCAGGCGAAGAAGACCGCCGGGTCCGACGCCGAGGTCGACACCTTCGACCTGAACGCCAAGGTGGCCGCCGGACTCAAGGCCCGGCAGCTCGGCTTCGCCGTCGACCAGCAGCCCTACCTCCAGGGGTACGAGGCCGTCGACCTGCTGTGGCTGCACCGCTACAACGCCGACGTACTCGGCGGCGGCAGGCCCGTCCTCACCGGCCCGCAGATCATCACCCAGCAGGACGCCGCCAAGCTCACGGAATACACGGAGCGGGGAACCCGATGACAGCGACCGCACCACCCGTCAAGGACAAGGACGGCACCCCCGGCACCGGCGGCGGCGACGAGCGCCTGCTGCGCACCTCGCCGCTGCGCAGGCTGCTCGGCCGCCCGGAACTCGGCTCGGTGGTCGGCGCCGCCGCCGTCTTCCTCTTCTTCGCCCTCGCCGCCGACAGCTTCCTGCGCGCCTCCAGCTTCGGCACGGTCCTGTACGCGGCCTCCACCATCGGCATCATGGCCGTGCCCGTCGCCCTGCTGATGATCGGCGGCGAGTTCGACCTGTCGGCCGGTGTGCTGGTGACGACGTCGGCGCTCGTCTCGTCGATGTTCAGCTACCAGATGACCGCCAACGTCTGGGTCGGCGTGGCCGTCTCCCTCCTCGTCACCCTCGCCGTCGGCGCGTTCAACGGCGTCATGCTGACCCGCACCAAACTGCCGAGCTTCATCATCACGCTCGGCACCTTCCTGATGCTGACCGGCATGAACCTCGGCTTCACCAAGCTCATCAGCGGCACGGTCTCCACCAAGACCATCGCCGACATGGAGGGCTTCTCCTCCGCCCGTACCCTCTTCGCCTCGCACGTCACCGTCGGCGGCGTCGACCTCAAGGTCACCATCCTGTGGTGGTTCGCCCTGGTCGCCCTCGCCACCTGGATCCTGCTGCGCACCCGCTTCGGCAACTGGATCTTCGCGGTGGGCGGCAACGCCGACGCCGCCCGCGCGGTCGGCGTTCCGGTCCGTACGACGAAGATCGGCCTCTACATGGGCGTGGCCTTCTGCGCCTGGGTGTCCGGACAGCACCTGCTGTTCTCGTTCGACGTCGTTCAGTCCGGCGAGGGCGTCGGCAACGAGCTGATCTACATCATCGCCGCCGTCATCGGCGGCTGCCTGATCACGGGCGGGTACGGGTCGGCCATCGGCTCGGCGGTCGGCGCGTTCATCTTCGGCATGACCAGCAAGGGCATCGTGTACGCCGAGTGGAACCCGGACTGGTTCAAGTTCTTCCTCGGAGCGATGCTCCTCCTCGCGACCCTGCTCAACGCCTGGGTCCGCAAGCGTGCGGAGGCCACCAAGTGACGGCACTGGTACAGCTCGACGACGTCAGCAAGTACTACGGCAACATCCGCGCCCTGGAGGGCGTCTCCCTCGAAGTCCACGCGGGCGAGATCACCTGCGTCCTCGGCGACAACGGCGCCGGCAAGTCCACCCTCATCAAGATCGTCGCCGGTCTGCACGCCCACGACGGCGGCACCCTGCGCATCGACGGCGAGGAGACCTCCCTCGCCTCCCCGCGCGACGCCCTGGACCGGGGCATCGCCACCGTCTACCAGGACCTGGCCGTCGTCCCGCTCATGCCGGTCTGGCGGAACTTCTTCCTCGGCTCCGAGCCCACCAAGGGCGCCGGCCCCTTCAAGCGGCTCGACGTCGACCTCATGCGGGAGACCACCCGTGCCGAGCTGCTGCGCATGGGCATCGACCTGCGCGACGTCGACCAGCCGATCGGCACCCTGTCGGGCGGCGAGCGGCAGTGCGTGGCCATCGCCCGCGCGGTCCACTTCGGCGCGAAGGTCCTCGTCCTCGACGAGCCGACGGCGGCGCTCGGTGTCAAGCAGTCCGGGGTGGTCCTCAAGTACGTGGCCGCCGCGCGCGACGCGGGCCTCGGCGTGGTCCTCATCACGCACAACCCTCACCACGCGTACCTGGTCGGTGACCGGTTCGTGCTGCTGAAGCGCGGTGCGATGGCCGGCAGCCACACCAAGGACTCCGTCACGCTGGACGAGCTGACCCGTCAGATGGCGGGCGGCAGCGAGCTGGAGGACCTCCGCCACGAGCTCGAACGAGCCCCGGCCCCGCCCCCCGCCACCTCCCCGGCCGGCACCCCCGCCGGCCCGCGGCCCGAGGCGCCGTAACCCCGCCGCACCGCCGCCCCCGCGCCCGTACCTGGCAGAATCGGGGGCGGCGGGCGCCGTCCGCCGCCGGCTCCGGAGCCCCGCGCACCGCCCGGCCCACCCCCCACCAGGGACGACAGGACACGTGAGCACGTACCGCGACCCCGCACACCGCGGCTCCGCCCGCGCCACCGTCCTGCGCACCATCTCCGCCCGCGAACGCCGCTCCCACCTCACCGCCCCCCGCGTGCCCACCGTCGGCATCGACATCGGCGGTACGAAGGTGATGGCGGGCGTCGTCGACGCCGACGGCACCATCCTCGAGCAGCTCAGGACCGAGACCCCGGACAAGTCCAAGAGCCCCAAGGTCGTCGAGGACACCATCACCGAGCTCGTCCTCGACCTCTCCGACCGGCACGACGTCCACGCCGTCGGCATCGGCGCCGCCGGCTGGGTCGACGCCGACCGCAGCCGCGTCCTGTTCGCCCCGCACCTCGCCTGGCGCAACGAGCCGCTGCGCGACGCCCTCCAGGCCCGCCTCGCCGTCCCGGTCATGGTCGACAACGACGCCAACACCGCCGCCTGGGCCGAATGGCGCTTCGGCGCCGGCCGCGGCGAGGACCACCTCGTCATGATCACGCTCGGCACCGGCATCGGCGGCGCCATCCTGGAGGACGGCCGCGTCAAGCGCGGCAAGTACGGGGTCGCCGGCGAGTTCGGGCACATGCAGGTCGTCCCCGGCGGCCACCGCTGCCCGTGCGGCAACCGCGGCTGCTGGGAGCAGTACAGCTCCGGCAACGCCCTGGTCCGCGAGGCCCGCGAGCTCGCGGCGGCCGACTCGCCGGTCGCGTACAACATCATCGAGCGCGTCAAGGGCTCCATCCCCGACATCACCGGACCGCTCATCACCGAGCTCGCCCGCGAGGGCGACGCCATGTGCGTGGAGCTGTTCCAGGACATCGGCCAGTGGCTCGGCGTCGGCATCGCCAACCTCGCGGCCGCCCTCGACCCGTCCTGCTTCGTCATCGGCGGAGGCGTCAGCGCCGCCGACGACCTGCTCATCGGCCCCGCCCGGGACGCCTTCCGCCGCCACCTCACCGGCCGCGGCTACCGCCCCGAGGCCCGGATCGCCAAGGCGCAGCTCGGCCCCGAGGCCGGCATGGTCGGCGCCGCCGACCTCGCCCGGCTCGTCGCCCGCCGCTTCCGCCGCGCCAACCGCCGCCGCGTCGAGCGCCACGAGCGGTACGAACGCTACGCCCAGGCGCTGCGCACCCCCCGCGGCGCCCGCTCCACCGAGGAACCGCAGCCATGACCGTGCCCCACCAGCCCGCACCCGAGCCCGGGGAGGACCGGCGGCACATGATCCGCCGCCGCTGGCTGACCGCGGTCGTCATCGCCCTGCTCATCGGCATCCCGGCCGGCTACCTCGTCATCTCCGCCGAGCAGAGCCGAAGCAGCGGCCGCGACAAGCAGGCCGAGTCCTCCGCCTCCGGCCTGCGCGACAGCTGGCCGTCCAAGATGAAGCGCCGCGTCTTCGAGGTGCCGATCCCCGGCGCGGCCACCGACGTGGCCTACTTCGAGACCAGCAACTGGAAGTCGAGCCGGCTGTACGTGCAGTTCACGACGGACGCCTCGGGGCTCGACGACTTCCTCCAGGACGTCGGCACCAGCCGCTCCGAACTGGTCGCGGACCAGATCACGATCGGCGAGCGCGACGCCCGCACGGTCGGCTGGCACTTCCCCGACACGCACGACTGGGCCGGAACCACGCACCGGCGACCCGACCCGAGGCCCACCCGCGACATCACGGTCGACCTCACCGACCCGGCGGCCCCCCGCGTGTACGTCGTCTCCACCGCGACACCCTGACAAGGCCTACGACCGGGGAATCTGGCAGGCTCCGCTGCCTTCCTGGCCCATGGGCGGCGGGGAGGCCTTCGGCCAGGCGAGGCCGACGAACGTCGGCCGCTCACCGCGCACTTCCGGGTCGAGCCGGACCACGGCGACGGCCTTGTTGTAGGCGTTTCCCTTGTTGTCGATGCAGATCCAGCCGCTGGCCCCGTCGACCTTGTGCACCCCCCGGAGGGCGTTCCAGTCGGTGCCGATCTCCCGCAGGGTGGGGATGTAGCCGCTCTTGCGGCCCTCCGCGTGCAGCCTGATCCCCGCGATGGCGGTCTTGGCGGAGTCGTGGACGGAGACCGTGCGCGAGTCGTAGATGTCGGCGGGCCCGATGGGCCCGACGGGGGGAGGCGCCGCCAGCCTCTGCATCAGCTCGCGGACCACGGCCGGTGAGCCACCCGTCTCCGGCGGCCGCGGCCGCTTGCTGAGCCAGCCGTCGGGGTGCGAGACGGAGGTGTAGAGGACGGTCACCTTGCCCTCCCACTTGCCCCCGTCTCCGCGCAGGCCGCGCAGGGCGTCCCAGTCCAGCTTCGTGTCCGCGTACAGGGTGGACGCGCCGGATCCGCTGACCACCGTGAAGGCCTCGTTCTTGCACGGGCGGTTCCGGGCCAGCTCGTTGAGGAACTGCCGCAGGTGGGTGGGCCGGCCGGCGAAGTAGACGGTGTTGACCTGCGGCCGCAGTACGCAGATGTCCGTGGCCATCCGCTTGAACTCGCCGGCCAGCGCGCCCTCGGCGTCCGTCCCCTCGGACTCGAAGGGCATCGGCTCGTGCGGTGACCGGCGCAGCTTCCCCTCGTAGGCCTGCAGGAGGGACTCGTTGTACGGGTCCGACGGCCTGGTGTCCTTGACCAGGATGGCGTGCTCCAGGTCCAGGTTCCTGTCGAAGTGCACCAGGGCGTCCGCCTGGTCGCTGTTGGTGGGCGCGACCCGGGCGAACAGGGGATAGCCGGTGAACTCGTCGCCCGTGATGGGGCCGCCGACCACCGGTATCTTCTTCTCCTTCGTCAGATACGCGATGGCCTCGGCGGTCGGCCGCACGCTGAGGTCGAAGCCGAAGACGGTGCGGAGGTTGTGCTTCTTGTCCCGGGAGAGGGCGGCGAGCTGGTCGGCGACCGGCCGCCACCGATCGCGGTTCTTGCCGGGGTTGGCGAGGACGAGGCGGATCTTGGGCTGCTCGCCACCGCTCTGCTTCTCGGACGCGGTGGCGCCGTTGGCGAAGTACTGCGCGATGTAGGCGCCCTGGACCTCGTGCAGGATCTGCCGCCTGACCGGTTCGTGATCGGAGGTCATCGGGATCATCAGGGCGATGGTGACGTGCGGTTGGCCGTCGATGCGGTCGTTCTCCTCCTTGACGCGCTTCATGACCTCGGCGAGGTCGTCCATGAAGGGCGTGCCGCCGCCGTCGCTGACCCCGATGCACTCGCCGTGGGTGGTGTGCAGGCCCGGGCCGCACGGGTCGGGGTCCTCGGGGCCGTACCGGTCCCACAGGATCCAGCCGGCCACCAGGGCGAAGACCACGCCCAGGGCGAGCGCCACCATGGTCACCGGGCCGTGCCCGGGCCCGGGCCTGTCCGGAGTGTCTGTCACTGCCCCTCCCCTGAGGTGGGCGGCCGTGCCGCAGATGCCGCCTCCCGCACCGTCACCCGCAGCAGCCGCCGCTCGCGCACGTCGCCTTCCAGCCGCAGGGTCCAGGTGTTGAGGAGGGCTTCGAGCTCGTCGAGGGGCGCCGCCGTGAGCCGGGCGCCCGCGTCGTCGTCGCTGACCACCAGGACCACGGGATGGGTGGCCGTACGCCGCCCCACGACGCGGCGCAGGGTCCGGTAGGCGGCGAGGTAGGTGTCGAGGACGGCCCGGCCCCGCGCGTTGTGCACCCGCAGGAGCATCAGCGGGGGCTGGTTCCTGTTGAGCCGGCGCAGCAGGCCGTAGTGCGCGTCGATGTCCGCGAGGAAGGCGGCGATGAGGAACTCGTTCCGGTTGTCCACGCGGGCCGCCTCCGCCCGGGCCGCCTCCTCGCGGACGTCCTCCGGGTCGTCGGGGCGCGGCGGGCGCGGCCGGAAGAAGTAGAACAGCCTGATGGCGATCGCCTCCCGGTTGGAGAACGCGCCTCCCTTCTGCACCCTCAGAGCCCGCCCCCACCAGCGCAGGGCCACCCGGTCGGGCCGGGGACGCCCGGTCAGGAAGCGCACCAGAGTGGAGAGCATCGCCAGGAGGCTGCCGAGCGTGCCGGTCCCCGCCAGCGGCACCTCGAGCTCGCGCAGCAGCTGGTCGCGGCGGGGAGGTTCCTCCTGCCGCCGCCGGCTCAGATCGCGGACGAGGGCGCGGTGCGCGTACTGCAGCCGGTCCAGGCCCAGGTCGGCGTGGTCGGCGGCCCAGGTGTGGGCGAGGAGCCCGAGGTGGAAGCGCGGGAAGGCCGGGGCGCGCCGTCCGGCCGGCCCGCCCAGCCCGGACATCCGCGTCGACAGGTACCAGAAGGAATCCGCGACCCCGTTCTCGACCGGCACCTCGGGAACGTTCACCGGCAGCCGCTCCGCGTACGTGTGGCGCAGGCTCCACAGGAGGTCGTTCTGCTGCGTCCGGTCGAGCCCCACGACCTCGATGACGGGCGGCCCGCCCTTGCGCCGCAGCCTGCTGCCCACGCTCGGCCGGTTCCGCGGCTCCATCAGCAGCCCGGAGACGACGCGGGCGAGGAGGCGCTCGTACGTCACCACTTCCCCCGTCCTCGCGGCCCGAAGCCCCATACGACCCGGCAGCCCCGCGTTGTTGGCGGCCATGTGTATCCGGAGCACCCCGCACTGGCAAGGGGAAGGGAGCCGGGACTCCCGTGATTGGCGTGATCTGGTGCCTGCGCCTACGGCGTCCTGCCGGGCGTACTCCCCGGAAGGGGGGTCTCTCGGGATTCGCCGGACCCGCGTCCGTCCGGCGGTCTACCGTACGGGCATGCCGCGCCGCCTGCCGCGGTCACGTGAGGAGGAACCGTCCTGTGTCATCGCCCTGCGACCCCCAGAACGCCCCCGCCGGTGACGTGGGTGCGGCGCTCATGGTGATCGACTCCCAGCTCAAGGCCATCTACGCCGGCAGGACCGAGATCGACGCCGAGCAGCGCGAGTTGATCAACCAGTACACCGCGTCCTTGAGCCGCAGGGAGCTCCGGGACCTGCTGGACGGCGCGTGCACGCTGATCTACATGTTCATGAGGTGGCTGCGGATGGCCTACGAGGACCACGGCCGGGACGTCTTCGAGTACGTGGTGCCGAGCCTCGTGGCCACGATGCGCAACATGCCCAAGAGCTTCCCTCCCGAGGCCATCCCCACCATGGCGGGCCTGGTCATCGCGGCGGGCACCGACCTGAGCCCCAGCCTCTGGCGCAAGCAGTACGGAGAGTGGCCCCAGGAGGAGATGACCCCTCTGGAAGCCACTGCCGTCCTGCTCGCGGAGCACATCAACCGGATCACCGACGACCACGACTTCGCCACCCGGCTGATCACCGGAGCCCTGTCCCGCGCGGACGCGGACTGACGCGCCCTTCGCGGAACGGCCGCCGCGGGCCCGCTTGTACCATGCCAGGGCATTCTGCGAGGTCGGGCGGGTGATGCCCCACCCCCGGCCGAGGGAGATCGTGAGATGTGGGAGCGTTAGCGGGTGAGTACGACGAAGACCGAAACCCTGCAATACCGCTTTGACGGGCCAGAAGACGCCCCTGTGCTGATCATGGGGTCATCCCTCGGTACCACCTGGCACATGTGGGACCGGCAGATACCCGAGCTCACCCGCCAGTGGAGGGTCCTCCGGTTCGACCTGCCCGGGCACGGCGGCGCGCCCGCCGAACCGGCGTCCGCCGTCTCCGAGCTGACCGACCGGCTCCTCGCCACGCTCGACGGGCTCGGCGTCCACCGCTTCGGTTACGTGGGCTGCTCCATCGGCGGCGCCATCGGCACGGACCTCGCCCTGCGGGCCCCGCACCGGCTCGCCTCGCTCGCGCTGGTCGCCTCCTCGCCCCGGTTCGGCACCGCCGACGAGTTCCGCCGGCGCGGCGTGATCGTCCGCACCAACGGCCTCGACCCGATGGCCCGCACGGCGCCCGAACGCTGGTTCACCCCCGGCTTCGCCGCCGCCCAGCCCGCCATCGTCGAGTGGGCCGTGCAGATGGTCCGTACGACCGACCCGGGCTGCTACGTCGCCGCCTGCGAAGCACTCGCCTCCTTCGACGTACGCGCCGAACTCGGCCGCGTCGGCGTGCCCACGCTCGTGCTGGTCGGCTCGGAGGACACCGTCACCGGCCCCGCCGAGGCCCGGACCCTGGTCGCCGGCATCCCGGACGCCCGCCTCGCGGTGGTGCCCGGAGCGTCGCACCTGGCGCCCGTCGAGCAGCCCGCCGCCGTCACGGACCTGCTGGTGCGCCACTTCTCGACCTCGTGGCAGGACACCATGGCCGCGCTCGCGGCGCCTCCCGTGATGCCCGCCATCGCCCCCGCGGCCCCGCATCCCGGGCCCCTCGCGCCGCCCGCCCCCGTCACCGTGCCCGCCGCGCCCGGCCCCGTCGCCGCCGCACCGGGAGCGCCCGCCGCCCCGGTCACCGCCGCACCCGTCGTGGCGCCCGCCGCGCCGGCCGCCCCGGTCGCCACCGCGCCCGTCGTCGCGCCCCCCGTCGCGGCCGCGCCCGCCGCTCCCGCCGTGTCGTCGCCGGAAGCGGCACCCGCCGGGCGGCCCGACCCGTACGACGCCGGCATGAAGGTGCGCCGCGAGGTCCTCGGGGACGCGCACGTGGACCGCGCCACGGCCGCCGCCGACGACTTCACCCGCGACTTCCAGGAGCTGATCACCCGCTACGCGTGGGGCGAGGTGTGGACCCGCGAGGGCCTCGACCGCCGCACCCGCAGCGTCGTCACCCTCACCGCGCTGGTCGCGGGCGGCCACCTGGAGGAGCTCGCCTTCCACACCCGCGCCGCCCTGCGCAACGGCCTGTCGCCCGCCGAGATCATGGAGGTGCTCCTCCAGACCGCCGTCTACTGCGGCGTCCCGGCGGCCAACTCGGCCTTCAAGGTCGCCCAGCAGGTGATCCGCGAGGAGACGACGCCCCCCGAGGCGTAACCCTCCGTGGCGTAAGAGGATGCCCTCATGGAGACGAAGCTCAAGCTGACCAAGAAGTCCCACGCCTGCGTCCGGCTGGAGAAGGACGGGCGGACCCTCGTCATCGACCCGGGCGGGTTCAGCGAACACGACGCCGCGCTCGGCGCCGACGCGATCCTCGTCACCCATGAGCACCCGGACCAC
The DNA here is from genome assembly GCF_040611175.1 of Streptomyces sp. NPDC003036. NCBI lineage: Bacteria > Bacillati > Actinomycetota > Actinomycetes > Kitasatosporales > Streptomycetaceae > Streptomyces > Streptomyces sp. NPDC003036. The sequence continues at coordinate 120,568 of NZ_JBEXNO010000002.1, forward strand.
TTCGACGAGGACCGCCTCCGCGCGGCCCTGGAGTTCCACCCGGGCGCCGAGATCTGGACGCTGCGCAGCGTGGCGGAGCAGCTCTCGGCGGCCTTCCCGGGCCGCGTCCACACCGTCGGCCACGGCGACACCTTCACCGCGGCCGGCTTCGACGTGCAGGTGCACGGCGAGCTGCACGCCGTGATCCACCCGGACATCCCGCGGATCACCAACATCGGGTTCCTGGTCGAGGACTCCCTCTTCCACCCCGGCGACGCGCTCACCGTGCCCGACCGGCCGGTCGAGACGCTGATGCTGCCGGTCATGGCCCCCTGGAACAAGATCTCCGAGGTCATCGACTACGTCCGCGAGGTCAACCCGCAGCGCGCCATCGACATCCACGACGCCCTCCTCACCGACCTCGCCCGCCCGATCTACGACCGCCAGATCGGCGCCCTCGGCGGCACGGTCCACGGCCGGCTCGCCCCCGGGGACTCCACCGACCTCTGACGCCCACCACCCGACGGCCACCGCCGACTGTCGGTGGCCCCGGTTAGGCTTGCCGTCATGCGCATCGCCACCTGGAACGTCAATTCGATCACCGCCCGGCTGCCCCGGCTGCTGGCCTGGCTGGAGAGCAGCGGCACGGACGTGCTGTGCATCCAGGAGACCAAGTGCACCGCCGAGCAGTTCCCCACCGAGGAGCTGCGCGCCCTCGGCTACGAGTCGTCGGTGCACGCGACCGGCCGGTGGAACGGCGTGGCCCTGGTCTCCCGGGTCGGCCTGGAGGACGTCGTCCACGGCCTGCCGGGCGGTCCGGAGTACGAGGGCGTCGCCGAGCCCCGCGCGATCTCCGGCACCTGCGGCCCCGTGCGGGTCTGGTCGGTGTACGTGCCGAACGGCCGCGAGGTCGCCCACGACCACTACGCGTACAAGCTGCGCTGGCTGGAGGCGCTCCAGGCGGCGGTCGCCGAGGACGCGGCGGGCCCGCGTCCCTTCGCGGTGCTCGGCGACTTCAACATCGCCCCGACGGACGACGACGTCTTCGACGCCGCCGCCTTCGAGGGCTCCACGCACGTCACCCCGCCGGAGCGCGCCGCGCTCGCCGGGCTGCGCGAGACCGGGCTCGGCGACATCGTGCCGCGCCCGCTCAAGTACAACCACCCGTTCACGTACTGGGACTACCGCCAGCTCTGCTTCCCGAAGAACCGCGGCATGCGCATCGACCTGGTGTACGGCAACAAGCCGTTCGCCGACGCGGTCAAGGACAGCTACGTCGACCGCGAGGAGCGCAAGGGCAAGGGCGCGTCCGACCACGCGCCGGTCGTCGTCGACCTCGACGTGTAGCGCGACGTACAGCGCGACGCGCACACGCACGTGTAGCGCGCGCCCTGTAGTGCCGCCGACCCGTTCGGTGCGACGCTGGGCGGTATGAACATCCCCTTCCTGGACACCTGGCGCAAGCGGCGCGGCGATGAGCGTGGCGATGCGCGCGCCCCCTCCGCCGTGGGCGGCGGCGACCCGGACGGCGTGGCGAACATGTTCGCCGAGTGCGCGCTGCTGCGCGCCAGGATCAAGGAGTTGGGGGTGCGGCTCGACGACACCCCGCGCTCCCTGGAGGCGATCGACCAGCTGCCGCCGCGCTGGCGCGACGACCCGGAGGAGCTGCCCTGGCTCGGCAACGACGCGGGCCTGTACCTCGGTACGGTCATCGTGCGGACGGTCCCGGGCGCGGCCTGGCACCTGACGCCGGCCGGCTACCCGGTGGTCAGACTCGCCTCGGGCCGAGAGCTCCACGTCGTCGAGGCCGGTCTGGAGTGGGCGATGAGCGGTTCGCCCCAGCTGTCCCAGGTGTACGCCGAAGCGGCCGAGGCCTGACGGGCAACAATTTCGGTAAATACGGCTTATGTAGCTTACGCGGCCTTTATGCGTGTCGGTGGTGTTAAGTCCCTTTCAGGGCTGGATAGTTTGCGCTGACCTCGACACAGCGAGCAAGGGGCAGGGCAGCGCATGGCCGTCGATCCGTTGATCGAGCTGCGGGACGTCAACAAGTACTACGGACAGTTGCACGTCCTGCAGGACATCAATCTCACCGTCGGCCGCGGGGAGGTGGTGGTCGTCATCGGCCCGTCCGGCTCGGGCAAGTCGACCCTGTGCCGGACCATCAACCGGCTGGAGCCCATCGAGTCGGGCACCATCACCCTCGACGGGGAGAAACTCCCCGAAGAGGGCAAGGCGCTGGCCGCGCTGCGCGCCGATGTCGGCATGGTCTTCCAGTCGTTCAATCTCTTCGCGCACAAGACCGTGCTGGAGAACGTCTCCCTCGCCCCGATAAAGGTCCGCAGGCGCAAGAAGGAGGACGCCGACCGCCGCTCCCGCGAACTGCTGGACCGCGTCGGCCTGTCGGCCCACGCCGAGAAGTACCCGGCCCAGCTCTCCGGCGGCCAGCAGCAGCGGGTGGCCATCGCCCGGGCCCTCGCCATGGACCCCAAGGTGATGCTCTTCGACGAGCCGACCTCCGCCCTCGACCCCGAGATGATCAACGAGGTCCTGGAGGTCATGCAGCAGCTCGCCCGCGACGGCATGACCATGGTCGTCGTCACCCACGAGATGGGCTTCGCCCGCTCCGCCGCGAACCGCGTCGTCTTCATGGCCGACGGCAGGATCGTCGAGGACCGCACCCCCGAGGAGTTCTTCACCGCCCCGAGCAGCGAGCGCGCCAGGGACTTCCTCTCCAAGATCCTCAAGCACTGAGAGGGAGTACGACGATGACGCGCGCAAGACACGCTCTCGTGGCCCTCGTGCTGGTGCTGCTCGCCACCGCGGCCACCGCCTGCGGCAAGGACGGCAGCCCGCCGGTCAAGGGGCCCCAGCCGGACGAACTGCCCGTCTACCGGGTGGCCACCGGCTTCCGGCTGCCCGACTCGCCGACCTGGAACCGCGCCAAGCGCCGCGGCCACCTGGTCGTCGGCGCCAAGGAGGACCAGCCGTACCTGGGGGAGAAGGACCCGGCCACCGGCCGCTACTTCGGCTTCGACATCGAGATCGCCCGGATGACCGCCGCCCACCTCGGCTTCGACCCGGACACCATCGAGTTCCGGACCATCGCCTCCGCCAACCGCGAGACCGCCCTCCAGAACGGCCAGGTCGACTACTACGTCGGTACGTACACCATCAACGACAACCGCAAGAAGCTCGTCGGCTTCGCCGGGCCCTACTACATGGCCGGCCAGTCCCTCCTCGTCCGCACCGACGAGGACGACATCAAGGGCCCCCAGGACCTCGCGGGCAAGCGCGTCTGCTCGGCCGCCGGCTCCACCCCCTACCAGCGCATCGCCGCCGAGTACTCGGACGCCGACCTCGTCGCGTACGACACGTACGCCGTCTGCGTCGACAACCTGCTGACCTTCCAGGTCGACGCCGTCACCACCGACGACACCATCCTCCTCGGCTTCGCCGCCAAGGCCCCCGACGAGCTCAAGGTGGTCGGCAAGCCCTTCTCGCAGGAGCCGTACGGCATCGGCGTCCCGCGCTCCGACAACGCGCTGCGGTTCGCCATCGACGACGCCCTCGCGGCCAACGAGAGGAACGGCAACTGGAAGAAGGCGTACGACGCCACGCTCGGCCTCTCCGGCGTCCCGGCGCCGAAGCCGCCGGCCATCGACCGCTACCCGGCGAGCTGAGGAGGCAGCAGTCATGGACGTACTGACAGAGAACTGGTCCGTCTACGGCGAGGGGCTCCTCGGCACCGTCGAACTCACCGTCTACTCCTCGCTCCTCGCCCTCGCGCTCGGCTTCGTCATGGCGTCGTTCCGCGTCGCGCCGGTCCGCGCGCTGCGCGTCTTCGGCGCCGCGTGGGTGACCGTCCTGCGCAACACCCCGCTCACGCTGCTCTTCTTCGCCGTCCTGCTCGGGCTGCCGCGCTTCGGGCTGGTCCTTCCCTTCACGCTCTTCGCGGTCATCGCGCTCGGCTGCTACACCTCCGCCTTCATGTGCGAGGCGCTGCGCTCCGGCATCAACACCGTGCCGACGGGGCAAGGGGAGGCGGCCCGGAGCCTCGGCATGACCTTCGGCCAGACGCTGGGAAACGTCGTCCTGCCGCAGGCCTTCCGCGCGGTCATCCCGCCCGTCGGCTCCACTCTCATCGCCCTCGCCAAGAACTCCGCGATCGCGGGCGCGTTCAGCGTCGTCGAGCTCCTGGGCACGTACCGCACCCTCAACGAACTGGGCTACAGCATCATCTGGACCTTCATCTGGATCGCCGTGGGGTACCTGATCGTCACCCTCACCATCAGCGCGCTCTTCAACGTGCTGGAGAAGCGCTGGGGAGTCGCCCGATGACCACCACCGCCCTCTACGACATCCCGGGCCCCAGGGCCCGGCGGCGGCACCTCACCTACGGGCTGGTGGCGACCGCCGCGATCCTCGCCCTCGTCGGCTGGGTCGTCCACCTGCTGTTCGACACCGAGCAGTTCACGTACGCCAAGTGGAACCCCTTCGCGTACGAGGGCATCCAGGAGCTGCTGCTGCGCGGGCTGGGCAACACGCTCAAGGCGTTCGCGCTCGCGGCGGTGCTGTCGCTCGCGCTGGGCGCGGTGCTCGCCCTCGGACGCCTCTCCGAGCACCGGGTCCTCCGCTGGGCGGCCACGCTCGTGGTCGAGTTCTTCCGCGCGATGCCCGTCCTGGTGATGATCTTCTTCATCTTCGTGGCGCTGCGGGTGCACCCGCTGCCCGCGCTCGTCGCCGGACTGACGCTCTACAACGGCTCGGTCCTCGCCGAGGTGTTCCGCACCGGCGTCAACTCCGTGGCGCGCGGGCAGCGGGAGGCCGCGTACTCGCTCGGCATGCGCAAGACGCAGGTCATGACCTACGTCCTGGTGCCGCAGGGCGTGCGCGCCATGCTGCCCGCGATCATCAGCCAGCTGGTGGTCGCCCTGAAGGACACCTCGCTCGGCTTCCTCATCACCTACGAGGAGTTCCTCCACGCGGGCAAGCTGATCGCGTCCAACCTCGACTACGATCTGCCGTTCATCCCCGTGGTGATGGTGATCTCGCCGATCTACATCGGGATGTGCATGCTGCTCTCCTGGTGCGCCACCTGGGTGGCCAGGAAGGAGCGCCGCAGCCCCAAGACCAAGGGCCTGGAGGTGGCAGCCCCGGACGAACCGGGGCCACTGCTGCCCGGGGGTCCCACCAAGCCCTAGCACAGAGGGCCAATCCCGCCCGGCGGCGGCCGGAGATCACTCCTCGCGCAGCGGCACCGACACGTACGACGGGTCGGACGCCGGTGAGGAGAAGGTCAGCCGCGCGCCGGACGGGTTGTGCTCGATGTACAGCGGGTCGACCGTGTCGACGACCAGCGCGAGACGGTGGCCGGCCGGCACGTCGTACGCCGTGGAGAACAACTCCAGGTCCACGGCGAACGGCTCGCCGGGCACCTTGTCGTGGAAGGTGTACGGCGCGTTGCTGACCAGCTTGCCCACGCCGAGCGGGCCCACGTCGTAGAGGTACGCGACGAGGGTGCCGCTCGACGCGGTGCTGGTGACCGTGGTGTGCAGCTTCGCCGTGCCCCGGACGCGCTGGGCGGAGTCGTACCGCTCGGACTGCCACACGGCGGCGAAGGAGCGGGGGAGGAGCGGGATGGAGGCGACCGGGGGGAGCTTGAGGAACTGGTCGAGGGCGTTGGAGAGCATGACGACGCCGCCGTTGGCTCCCGAGTCGACGTTCGCGTACACCTTCTGATCGTCCGCCAGGGCGATCTTGCGCTCGGTCGCGCCGACCGACTTCCAGTCGGGGTAGCCCTCGTAGCCGCCGCCGGAGCGGGACTTCAGCTGGACCGGCCGCTCGCGGTCGATGCCGTTGGCCGCGCCCTTGAGGTGGTGGTCGAACCAGCGGTGGGCGTTGGTCCAGGTGTCGTTGGGCAGCCCGAGCAGGCCGGTGGCCTCGGCGGTGGCGTGGTCGCCGGGGCGCAGCTCCAGGCGCTTGGGGCCGGTGAGCTTCTCGTAGAAGGAGGCGTACTGGTTGGGCGGGAAGATGGTGTCGCCCCAGGCGTTGCCGAGCATGACGGCCGTGCCGTGGGCGTTGAGCCGGTCGAGGTAGGTGACGGGGGAGCGCTGCGCTCCCCAGGCGATCATCTCGTCCTCCTTGTCGAGGTTGGAGCCGAGGAAGTCCTTGAGCGTCTGCTGGAGTTCGGCGCTCGGGCGGCCGGTGAGGTAGCCGGTGCCGCCGAGCATCGCGGCGGCCTGGAGGTGCTGCGTGCGGCCGCTGTAGATGGAGTCGATGAGGTCGGCCCAGCCGCTCATCGCCACCACGGCCTTGACGCGCTCGTCGTGGGCGGCGGCGAGCAGGCTGATGCCCGCGCCGTAGCTGACGCCCGCCATGCCGACGCGCTCGGGGTCGGCGGGGGTGTGGGCGAGCGCCCAGTCGATGACCTTGGAGGCGTCGGCGACGTCCGGCGGGCCCGCCACCTCGATGTGCCCGCCCGACTGCCAGAAACCGCGCGAATTGTAGCTGACCACCACATAGCCCGCGTCGGCGAGCTTCTTCGCCTGGGCGAGGTACTCGATCTGGGGGGTGGACCAGCTGGTGGGGAGCACGATCACCGGGTAGCGGCGGCCGTCCGCACCGGCGCCCGCGGGTGTGACCACGTTGGCCTTGAGCACGGTGCCGCCGTCACCGGTGATGTCGACGAAACGTATACCGGCGGTCGTCGCGGCGCTCGTCTCGCCGGCGGCGGCGGTGGGGGCGAACCCCAGGGCCGTTCCGGCCAGCAGGGCGGCCGAGACGGCGCCGGTCGTCGTCGTACGCAGGGCTGTGCGCGGCTTTCCCACGGTTCACTCCCTCATCGATTGAAAGGTGAACCGAAGGAAAGCACGTGTCACTTACCGGAAGTAACCCATCGGTAAGTTACGCACCGGTAACGATTGTTGGACGCCGCGTCAACGAGGGGTCAGCGCAGGGCGCTCTTCGCCTGCCAGTCGGCCCAGGACAGGTTCCACTCGCCGTAGCCGTTGTTCAGCGCCTGCGTGCCCTTGGCGTCGCCGCCCGTCACCTCGAACGGGTCGCCGACCTGCACCTTCTCGTACAGCGACCGGGCGTCGGCGGTCGTCATGCCGAGGCAGCCGGAGCTCTTGTTGGCGTTGCCCATGTAGCGGGCGTTCCACGGCGCGGCGTGCGCGTACATTCCCGACCAGGTCAGCCGCATCGAGTAGTCGACCATCTTGTCGTACGCGTCCCCGAGACCGACCGTCTCGGAGCGCATGTTGATCGTGCCCTCCTTCGACATCAGTACCGTCTTCCCGCGCCACGACGCCTTCTCGCCGCCCGGCGTGCCGCCCGACATGGGCAGGTCCTCGACCACCTCGCCGTCCCGCAGCAGCTTCAGCCGGTGGGTGTCGAGGTCCGCCTTGACCACCTGGTTCCTGCCGATGGTGAAGGTCGTCGTGTAGTCGCGTACGAACCAGCCGCCGGCCTCACCGGTGTCGATGCCGTTCAGCTCCGCGTTCAGGGTGACCTTGGTGCCGGGCTGCCAGTACTGCTTCGGGCGCCAGTCGACCCGGTCCTTGCCCGACCAGTCCCGCATCCAGCCCCAGGAGCCGACGGTGCTGTTCGACGTCGTCACCTTGAGGTGCTTCTCCACCTCGGCCTTGTTCTTCACCGGGTGGTCGAAGACGATCGACAGCGGCTGGCCGACGCCGACCGTGGTGTTCTTGCCCGGCGCCAGCGTCAGCTTGTTGACCTTGCCGGCGGCGGCGGTGGTGAAGCCCGCCGTGGCCGTACCGCCGTTCGCGTCCCGCGCCTGGACCGTGTAGCCGGTGCCGGGGGCGGCCTTCCGCGCCGACGTCCAGGACTTCCCGTCGGCGGAGAGCGTGCCCGACAGGGTGGCGCCCTGCGAGTCGGTGACCGTGACCTGCTTCAGGGTGCCCTCGGCGAGCGTGACCCGGACCGGCTCGCCCGCCCGGGCCTGCTCACCGGAGAGGTTCACCGAGATGCGGGTCTCGGGCTTGGCCCCCTTGCCGCCCCCGTCGGCGGCCTGGGCGGCGCCGGAGCCGCCCGAGCACGCGGTCAGTGCGGCCATGGCGAGGCCCGCGGTACCGGCCAGGGCGGCGGTACGGAAGGGGCGGCGCGGGCGGGTGCGGCGGAGCAGGCTCAACGGGAAAACCTCCGATGCGATCATTCGTCGCCGAGAGAGAGGGTGATCGGAGGTGACCGGTTGCGTTAAATCGGAAGATTTCCGCCCGTGCCGGATGTGACTTATGCCGCGGTTTCGACGGCGGTCCGCGCCTCCCGCGTCACATCCGCGACCAGCTCCACCACGTCGGGGCCGTACGCCTGCGAATTGACCACCTTCAGCAGGAGGACGAAGGAGCCGTCGGCGCCGTACGCGCGGGCCAGCTTCTCGTGGTGGCGGACCAGGTAGCGGGCGGCAGCCTGGTTGTTGATCGCGCGCTGCCCGCAGAAGAGGAACACCGGCCGCCGGCCCTCGCCCGCCGTCAGCCGCGCCAGGATCACGTACTCGCACAAGCCCGGGTCGATGCGGTAGCGCTCGGTACCGATCACGAAGGCGGTGCGCTCCTCGGCCGGCTCCCTCTCCGTGTTGACCGCCACCCCCGGCAGCAGGATGCGCAGGTGCGCCTCCATACGGCGATTCGAGGAGGGCCCGCCGAGGCAGAACTCCGTGCGCTCCCCGAAGCCCTGCTGCGCCGCGTCGTGCGACACGATGCGCGCGTGGGCCCCGCAGTCCTTGATGAGCGCCGACAGTTCGAGCAGCGCGAACACGTCGAAGCGCCGGACAGCGCCGTCGGTGCCGGCGTCGCGGTTGACGACGAGCAGGCACTCGGCGTTCCCCGGCAGCCCGAAGAAGGCCTGTTGGCGGCGCAGTCCGCGACGCCACAGGGCCGTGCGGGCCAGCCAGCCGAGCGCCGCGCTGACCCCGGTGGCTATCACGCCGAGCACGATGTTGAGCAGGTCGTCATACATGGGCGCGCATGCTAGCGGGTGCCCCGCCGGTGACACCGTGTCGGCGGGGTCCTGGCGAGGTGCCCTCCCCGAAGTTACGCTCGCCGGACGGTCGTTCGACGGTCGTCTGACTGGAGGTACGGATGCGTCGCCCCACGGTACGGAACCTCTCGCTCGTCGCGGTCACCGCGACGGCCCTCACGGTGGGCGCGGCCGCGCCGCCGACGCAGAGCACCACCACCCCTCCCGCCAAGTCACCGGTGGCCGTGGGGTACGGCGGCGCCGTCGCCAGCGTCGACCCCGACGCCTCGGCCGCCGGCATCGAGGTCCTGCGGCGCGGGGGCAACGCCGTGGACGCCGCCGTGGCCACGGCCGCCGCGCTCGGCGTCACCGAGCCGTACTCGGCGGGCATCGGCGGGGGCGGCTACTTCGTCCACTACGACGCGAAGACCCGCGCGGTGCGCACCATCGACGGACGCGAGACCGCGCCCCTCTCCGCCGACGCCTCCCTCTTCCTCGGCGAGGACGGCAAGCCCCTGCCCTTCGCCGAGGCCATGACCAGCGGGCTGAGCGTCGGCACCCCCGGCACGCCCGCCACCTGGAAGACCGCGCTCGACGCCTGGGGCACCAAGCCCCTGCGCGACCTGCTGAAGCCCGCCGAGCGGCTGGCCCGCGACGGCTTCACCGTCGACGCCACGTTCCGCGCGCAGACCGCCGCCAACGAGGCCCGGTTCCGCGACTTCCCCGCCTCCGCCGAGCTCTTCCTGCCGGGCGGCCGCCTGCCGGAGGTCGGCTCGACGTTCAAGAACCCCGACCTGGCGCGGACGTACGAGAAGCTGGGCCGGCACGGCATCGGCGCGCTGTACCGGGGCGACCTCGCCCGCGACATCGTCCGCAGCGTGCAGGACCCGCCGGTACGGGAGGGCGCCCAGCGCACCGTACGGGCCGGGGACCTGACGGAGCGTGACCTCGCGCGGTACGAGACGGTGTGGCGCAAGCCCACGAAGATGTCCTACCGCGGCCTGGACGTCTACGGGATGGCGCCGTCCTCGTCGGGCGGCACCACCGTCGGCGAGGCGCTCAACATCCTGGAGCGCGCCGACCTGTCGTCCCTCTCCAAGGCCCAGTACCTGCACCGGTTCATCGAGGCGAGCCGCATCGCGTTCGCGGACCGGGGGCGGTGGGTCGGCGACCCGGCGTTCGAGGACGTCCCCGTGCGCGGCCTGCTGTCGCAGCGGTTCGCCGACGCGCGCGCCTGCCTCATCCGCGACGACGCCGTACTGACCAGCCCCCTCGCGCCGGGCGACCCGCGCGACCCGGAGCCGTGCGCGGCGGGCGGGACCGCGGCCCCGACGACGTACGAGGGCGAGAACACCACCCATCTGACGGCGTCCGACAAGTGGGGCAACGTCGTCGCGTACACCCTGACCCTCGAGTCCACGGGCGGCAGCGGCATCACCGTGCCGGGGCGCGGCTTCCTGCTCAACAACGAGCTGACGGACTTCTCCTTCGCCCCGGCGAACCCGGCGGTCCACGACCCGAACCTCCCCGGCCCCGGCAAGCGCCCGCGCTCCTCCATGTCCCCGACGATCGTCCTCGACGGCCACGCCCGGCCGGTCCTGGCCCTGGGCTCCCCGGGCGGCGCCACCATCATCACCACCGTCCTGCAGACCCTGACGGGCGTGGTCGACCGTGACCTGCCACTGGTCGAGGCGATCGCGGCGCCGCGCGCCAGCCAGCGCAACCAGACGACGACCGAGCTCGAACCCGCCCTCTACGACAGCCCGGTGCGCGCCGAACTGGAGGCGCTGGGCCACCGCTTCCGCGAGAACCCGGAGATCGGCGCGGCCACCGGCATCCAGCGCCTGCCCGACGGCCGCTGGCTCGCCGCCGCGGAGAAGACCCGGCGCGGCGGCGGCTCGGCGATGGTGGTCAGGCCTGCGTCGTAAAGCTCACCACGCCACGGGCAGCGTCTGCGGCCCCCGGATCAGGCCCTTGCTCTGCCACACCATGTCCTCCGGCTCCACCGCGAGCCGGAGGCCGGGGAAGCGGTTCAGCAGGCCGGAGAGCATCACCTCCGACTCCATCCGGGTGAGCTGGGCGCCCATGCAGTGGTGCGGTCCGTGGCCGAACGCCAGGTGGCCCAGCTCGCCGCGGTCGAAGTCGAGCGCGTCGGGGTCGTCGAAGACCTCCGGGTCGCGGTTGGCCGCGAGGTACGAGGCGTAGACCACCTCGCCGGCGCGGATCAGGACACCGCCGACCTCGAGGTCCTCCGTGGCCACGCGCGGCAGGCCCACGCCGTTGCGGTGCGGGATGAACCGCAGCAGCTCGTCCACCGCCCGCGGCAGCAGCTCCGGCTCGGCGCGCAGCCGGGCCAGGTGCGCGGGGTGCGTGAGCAGCGCGTACACCATGTTGGCGCTGTTGTTGCGGACCGCGTGCGCGCCGCTGACCTGGATCGCGGTGGTGACGGAGACGGCCTCCTCCTGGTTGAGCTCCCCGCGGTCCAGGGCGTCCGCCAGCACCGTCGCCAGGTCCTCCCGGGGCTCGCGGCGGCGCCGCTCCAGCAGTTCGACGATGTACGCCGTGAGCTCCGCCTTCACCTGGCGGCTGCGCTCCGGGCCCGGCCCGGTCGACATGATCAGGTCGGGCCAGCCGGCCAGCCGCGGCCGGTCCTCCTCCGGTACGCCGAGGAGGTCGCTGACCACCGACAGCGGCAGCGGCCCGTGGAGCATCGCCATGAGGTCCGCGGGCGGTCCGTGCCGCTCCACCTCGTCGAGCAGGCGGTCCGCGGTCTGCTGCGCCAGCGGGCGCAGCCGCTTCATGCCCTGCACGGTGAACGCCCGGGCGACGACCTTCCGCAGCCGGGAGTGGTCCGGCGGGTCGACGTAGTTGAAGCCCGCGCTGGAGGCGATCTGGTGCGCCGTCATCCCGGTCGCCTTCGCCGTGCGCTCCACCAGCGCCCGCCGGCTGAAGCGGGGGTCCGACGTCACCAGCCGGACGTCCTCGTACCGCGTCACGAGCCACGCCTCGCCCTCGCCGTACGGCAGGCGGATACGGGCCACGGGCTCCTCGCGCAGCAACTCCTCCAGCAGCGGGTCGAACTCCAGGCCGGGCAGGTCGTCGATCGCCCAGAAGCGCGCGGGCGGGGTCTCCGCCGTGGTGGTCTGTGTCATCCCGGTGCTCGCTTTCCCGTAGGTCGGTTTCCCGTAGGTCGGTTAGGTCCGTTCAGGCCGGAGACATGTGTTCCCGGCCGGGCCGGGGCGCCCCGCCGCACCCCGTCGGCTCCCCCCGGACGGACCAAAGGGAAAATAAACACACTTGATCGTATGAACGGGTGACTGTGTGTCGGATCGCCGTGGGACGGGCGAGCCGACCGGGCAAGGACGAGCTCGTCGGCACCAGCAGCCACAGGAGATCCAGGAATGCCCAGAACTTCCCGCAAGTCCCGCGTCGCCGTGCGCGGAGCGTTCGCCGCCTCCGTCATCGCCACGTCCCTGACGGCCTTCCCCGCCCACGCCGAGGACGCGCAGCACAGCGCGCTCCCCAGCCACCAGTGCACGGTCAACGGCAAGGCCGTGGAGCCCGGCGAGCGCGTCAACGGCACCAGCCGGGACGACAAGATCGAGTGCGAGAACGACATCGAGAACGTCATCATCTGGGGCGGTGGTGGCGACGACAACATCCGGGTCAAGGGCCTCATCCTCGACTCCCAGGTGCTCGGCGGCGACGGCGACGACACCCTCCAGACCAGCCACCTGATGCCGCGCCACGGCTCGTCGTCCGTCCGCGGCAACAGCGGCAACGACACCATCATCGTCGCCACCGTGCGCGGCACGGCCGAACACGGCGCCACCGTCTACGGCGACATGGGCAACGACCGCATCACCGTCGGCAGCGTCCACGGCGCCCCCGGCGACTACGCCCGCGGCGGCGGCCAGGTCTTCGGCAACGACGGCACGGACCGCATCACCAGCGGGACCATCGACTTCGGCGGCCGGGTCCTCGGCGGCTCGGAGAACGACCTCATCGAGGCCAAGGCCGTCGGCCCCGAGGCGGGCGGCACCATCCAGGGCGGCCCCGGCGTCGACACCATCCGGGGCACGAACGACGGCGTCCTGTCCGCCGGTCCCGGCTGGGGCGTCGTGGACGGCGGCCTCGACGTCGACAAGTGCAAGGTCGAGCACGCCTCCCCGGACCGCGCGCGCAGCACCATCGCCAGCTGCCCGTGAGGCGTCGCCCGTGAGGCGCTGACGCGCCACGCTCTCGCCCCCGGCCGGTGCACCGGCCGGGGGCGAGCCTGTGGGCCGGCCTTCGGGCGAGCCTTTCCGTGGCGGAGGAGGTCGGGGAAGATGTGGGCAGCATCCACCTTGAGCGAGGAGCCCCCACCCAGATGCCCCCCTCCGGATCCGCTCCCGACCCTGTCGCCGGCCCGGCCGTCTCCCGGCCGCCGACGATCGCCGACGTCGCCAAGGCGGCCGCCGTGTCCCGCACGACCGTCTCGCACGCCCTCAACGGGGTGGGCAAGGTCGATCCCCGGACCCGGGAGCGCATCAAGAAGGTCGCCGCGGAGCTGGGCTACCGGCCGAACCTACGGGCCCAGCGGCTGCGCCGCGGCGAGGCCAAGGCGATCGCACTCGCCTCCTCCATGCCGTTCGCGGTGGCGGGCGGCCCCTCGCGCCTCGGGTTCTACATGGAGGTCGCCGCCGCGGCCGCCGAGCGGGCGCTCGTCCACGGCTACGCGCTCGTCCTGGTCCCGCCCGTGCGGACGGGCTCCCCGCTGTACTCCGTCGACATCGACGGCGCCATCGTCGTCGAGCCCGACCAGGACGACGTGGCCGTGGCGCAGCTGCGCGAGCGCGGCCTGCCGTACGTGGCGCTCGGCCGGCCCGTCGCGGCCGGTGACGAGGCGCCGTACGTCGACCTGCGCGCCGGGCTCGTCGTCGACCTGCTCCTCGCCCACCTGCGCGAGCAGGGCGCGCGCCACCCGGCCCTCATCGTCGGCGCGGGCGCGCGGCACTCCACCGTGGACGCCCGCGCCGCGTACGAACGCGCCGCCGCCGAGCACGGCTGGGCGCCGGTCGTGGCGACCGCGTCCGAGCAGGGCGGCGAGGAGGCGGGGTACGCCGCCTGCGCCGCCCTGCTCGCCGCGCACCCGGACGTCGACGCCGTCTGCGCGCTGGTGGACGTCTTCGCCGTCGGAGCCGTACGGGCCATCCGGGACGCCGGGCGCCGCGTCCCCGACGACATCATGGTCGTCACCCGCTACGACGGCCTGCGCGCCCGCACCTGCGAACCGCCGTTGACCGCCGTCGACCTGCACCTGGACCGGGCCGCCGACGACGCCGTCGAGCTGCTGCTCGGCCGGCTGCGCGGCGAGGCCACGGCGTCCGTCGCCACGCCCCCGGAGCCGCGCGTGGTGCCTCGCGCGTCGTCCCTCCGCCGCACGCCGGGCGTCACACCCCCAGCATGAGCACCGCGCCGGAGACGAGCGCGAAGACCAGCACGAACAGCCGCATCCGGCGGGCGTCGAGCCGGTGGTGCACCAGCCGGCTCAGCCACGCCCCGGCGGCCAGCGCGGGCAGCAGCGCGGCCGCCCACCCCAGCTGGCCGACGTCGCCGCCGCCCGTCGCGAACAGCAGCGCCAGCGACGCCACTTCCCCGACGAGGAAGCAGACGGCGACCGTGGCGCGCAGCTCCGCCGGCGGCCGGTGCTGGTACACCAGCGCGAGCGGCGGCCCGCCGACCCCGGTCGCGGTCTCCGTCAGGCCGGTGACCAGGCCCGCGCCGACGTACGCGCCCCGGCCGGGCGTGAAGGCGGGCGCGGCGAGGCTCACCACCGCCGCCAGCACGGTCGCCGCCCCGACGAACAGGCCGAGCCGCCGGTCCGGGATCACCCACAGCAGCATCAGCCCGCCGGGCGTGGCCGCGAGCCGGGCCGCCGTGATCCAGCCCGCGCCGCGCAGGTCGAGCGAGGCGCGCTCGCGCCACGCCACGTACAGGTTGAGCGGGATCATCGACGCCAGGACGAACACGGGGACCAGCCCCGGGTCCAGCAGCCCGGCGACCGGCGCGACGATCAGCGCGAAGCCCAGGCCGCTGGCTCCCTGGACGAACGCCGCGACGGCCACCGTGACGGCGAGGACGATCAGTGTCTCCGTGCTCACGGCCGGGCCGCCCACCCCTCGGCGGCCGTTGGGTGGACGCGGGTCACCGGCGCCCGGAGCAGCACCTCCTGGGCCAGCTCGGCCGCCCGCCGCACCAGCGCCGGGCCGTCCCAGTCCACCGGCCGGCCGCGCCACAGCCGCAGCCGCCCGGCCACGAACACCGCGTCGATCTGGTCGCGGTTGCCGCGCCGCACGAGCTCCCACGGCAGGTCCCAGCTCAGCCGCAGCTCGGGCGTGTCCACGTCGACCAGCAGGAAGTCGGCCGCGGCGCCCTCGGTGACCGTGCCCGTACGGGCGGAGAGGCCGACGGCGTCGGCGCCGCCCCGGTTGGCGCGGTCCAGCCACGTCCAGCCGCCGCCGCACGACGAGTCGCCGGTGGCGAGCCCGTACGTGAGGCGCTGCGCGAACTCGGCCGCCTCCGCAAGCCGGAACGCGTCGCCGCGCGTGCCGTCCGTGCCGAGCCCGAAGCGTATGCCGCGCTCCGCCATCGTCGTCGCCGGGGCGACGGCGTTGCCCTTCCAGGCGCTGGCGACCGGGTTGTAGCTGACCGCCGCCCCGCTGTCCGCGAGGAGGGTGACCTCGCGGGGCGTCAGCAGGGTGGCGTGCGCGGCCAGCAACTGCGGTCCCAGGGCGCCGACTTCGTGCAGGTACTCCAGCGGCCGCAGCCCGTGCTGGACGAGCGAGCGCTCCACGGCCGCCAGGTGTTCGTTGACGTGGATCTGGACGACCGCCCCCGCCTCGGCGGCCAGCCGGGCGGTACGGGCCAGGGCGCGCTCCGTCGCCGCCTCGGGCACGGAGATCGCGAGGGACGGGTGGACCAACTCCTCGGTGCTGTACCGCGCCAGGTGCTTCTCGGCCGCCGCCAGCGTGGTGTCGGTGTCGCCGTCGAGGTCGTTGCAGACCAGCCCGAGGACGCAGCGGATGCCGGCGTCCCGGGCCGCCGCCGCGACCAGCTCCACGTCCACGGACGCGCGGGTGCCCGCCTCGGCGACGGTGGTGAAGCCGCCGCGCAGCGCTTCGAGGGCGGCCAGCTTCGCCGCCACGTACACGGCCTCCTCGTCCAGCGCCCCTTCGAGCGGCACCCACACGCGCCGGAAGATCTCCGACGGTTCACCGAAGGCGAGCGCCGCGCCGAAGCTCTGCGTGAGGTGGTGGTGGGTGTCGACGAACCCGGGCATCAGGACGTACCCGGGCAGCCGGACCGGCCGCAGGTGCGGATGCGTCCGCTCCACCTGCTGTACGGGCCCGACGGCACGGAAGGTGTCGCCCTCGACGACGGCCGCGTAGTGGTCCATCAGCCCGTCGGGCGTGAGGACGGCGTCGGGCGCGAGCAGCAGTCCGCGGGTGCCGTCGGTGCTCAGACGGTCGGGGGTCAGGTCTCTCATCGGTCGCTTTCGGTACGCGTACGAGTACGGGGGAGGGGCAGCCGGACGTGGTGGAACAGGACGTTGAGGACGGCGGCGACGGTGGCGCCGACGGCGACGCCGCTCTCGAGGAGGATCCGGGCGTTCGGCGGGAAGCCGCCGTACACGCCGGGGATGAGGATGGGCAGCAGTCCGAGCGCGAGGGCGACGGCGCAGATGAAGGTGTTGGTGTGGCGGTCCAGCTCCCCGGCCCGGCCGAGCATCTGCACGCCCAGCACGGTGATCACGGCGAAGACCACCATGGCCGTGCCGCCGACGACGGCCGACGGGATGAGGCTGATGGCGCGGGTGACCGGCGCCAGGACGCCGATGAGGATGAGGACCACGCCCGCGGCGGCGGTGACGAACCGGCTGCGTACGCCGGTGACGCGGACGATGCCGATGTTCTCGCCGCTCGTCACCATCAGCGGCAGGCCGAAGAACCCGCCGATGAAGGAGGTGGCCGCGTCACCGCGGATGGTCTTCGGCACGTCGGCCCTCTTGTCGATCTCCTTGCCGACCGCCTCCGCGTTGATCACCGTCTGGCCGGTGGCCTCCGCCATGGAGGCGAGGCTGTACAGCATCAGCGGGAGCGCCGCGATCAGGTTGAACTCGGGGGAGCCGAAGGGCAGCGCCTGGGGCAGGCTCACCAGTCCGCCCTCGGCGGCCCTGCTGAAGTCGACGCTGCCGAGGGCGAAGGCGAGGACCGTGCCGGCGATCAGGCCCAGCATGACGGCGAGCTGGCGCAGCACGCCGCTGAAGAGGGCGTAGAAGGCGACGGTGAAGCCGATCGTCGCCATGCCGAGGAGCAGGTTGGTGGGGTCGGCGAAGCCGGGGGTACCGGGGCGGCCGGTGACGAGTACGGCGCCGACCTTCACCAGGTTGACGCCGACGATCACGATCATCGTGCCGATGACGAGCGCGGGGAAGAACGCGAGCAGGCGCGAGAAGACGGGCAGGACGACGAAGTAGAACGCGGCGGTGAGGATCACCGCACCGGTGGCGGTGGGCAGGCCGTGCTGCTCGGCGATGGCCAGGAAGAGGATGAGCGGCGCGCCGCCCGGCAGCATGACGAACGGAAGCTTGGGGCCGAACTTCCAGGGGCCGAGCGACTGGATCAGGGACCCGATCCCGGAGAGCACGAAGGCGGCCGAGAGCAGGTTGACGGTCAGGGCGGCGTCGAGCCGCAGCGTGGCGCTCATCAGGAAGATGGCCGAGATGGGGGTCGCGGCCATGACGAGCACGTGCTGCACCCCGAAGAGCAGGATGCGGCCGAGGGGCCGCGACTCGTCCACCGGATGCACGGCGCTCGCGGTCGCGGTTGCGGTCGTGGTCGCGGTCGGGGGCGCGTCGGCGGGGGAGGGGGCGGGACCGGGGGTGGAGGCGGTGGCGGGGGCGGTGGCCTCCGGTGGCGAGGGGACGGGGGGCGTGGGGCGGGGACTGGACACGGGCGAGCTCCGTTCGGCGCACTCCGACTTCGGCTGAGGTCCGGCCCGGACGGGGGCCAAATCGATTTGGCCAATCGATGTGGCGGTCAGTATTGGGACCCCGCGAGGGTCGCGTCAAGAGATGCGCGCGGATGGAATGCCGGCGGTGGCCTGGCGGCCTGGTGGCCGAGCGCGTAGGGCACGGCCCGGCGTGCGGTAGGGGTCAGCGGGAGGGGCGGGGCCCCGGCCGCCCACTTCGTAGCAGGGTGGCGCCGTCCAAGCGCAGACTGCCGACGGTCGGGTGGGCCATGGTCGGCCGTCTCTTCCTAGGGGTCTTAGTTACAAGCTATGGGTCCTAGGGAGAGCGGCGGCCCGACTGGGCCGTCCGCCAGGCCCGGCGGCTGCAATGCCGCCATGAGCTGCGCACCTGAAAACGCCCGAGAAGCACCGGGTGTCGACCACTCGGGTGCGAAACGTGATCGACTCCGTTGGTTCACGGCGGCGGTCTTGCTCCGCGATGTGACGAGGCTTACGTTCACTGTCTACGCACCGCGTCTACGTGCGTAGAGACTCACAGAGGCTCGTCGACGCCGTGCCGAAGGAGCAGCTCATGTCCCACATCGTGCGCGCCGCCCTCGTCCAGGCGACCTGGACCGGCGACACCGAATCCATGATCGCCAAGCATGAGGCGCACGCCCGCGAGGCTGCCCGGCAGGGCGCCAAGGTCATCGGCTTCCAAGAAGTGTTCAACGCCCCGTACTTCTGCCAGGTGCAGGAGCCGGAGCACTACCGCTGGGCCGAGCCCGTCCCCGACGGGCCGACCGTCCGCCGGATGCGGGACCTCGCCCGCGAGACCGGCATGGTGATCGTCGTCCCGGTCTTCGAGATCGAGGGCCCCGGCTTCTACTACAACACCGCCGCCGTCATCGATGCCGACGGCTCGTACCTCGGCAAGTACCGCAAGCACCACATCCCCCAGGTCAAAGGCTTCTGGGAGAAGTACTACTTCCGCCCCGGCAACCTCGGCTGGCCGGTCTTCGACACAGCCGTCGGCCGGGTCGGCGTCTACATCTGCTACGACCGCCACTTCCCGGAGGGCTGGCGCCAACTCGGGCTGAACGGCGCGCAGTTGGTCTACAACCCCTCCGCCACCCACCGCGGCCTCTCCTCCCACCTCTGGCAGCTGGAACAGCCCGCGGCCGCCGTCGCCAACCTCTACTACGTCGCCGCCATCAACCGCGTCGGCCAGGAGGAGTACGGCGACAACGACTTCTACGGCAGCAGCTACTTCGTCGACCCGCGCGGCCAGTTCGTCGGCGACGTCGCCTCCGACAAGGTGGAGGAACTGGTCGTCCGCGACCTCGACTTCCGCCTCATCGACGACGTACGCCAGACCTGGGCGTTCTACCGCGACCGCCGCCCCGACGCCTACGACGGGCTGGTGAAGCCATGAACACGACGGGCAACGGCCACGATCTCCACGCCCGCCACAGGGCCGTCCTCCCCGACTGGCTCGCGCTCTACTACGCCGAGCCGATCGAGATCACCCACGGCGAGGGCCGGTACGTCTGGGACGCGAGCGGCAAGCGCTACCTCGACTTCTTCGGCGGCATCCTCACCACCATGACCGCCCACGCCCTCCCCGAGGTCACCAAGGCCGTCACCGAGCAGGCCGGCCGGATCCTCCACTCCTCCACCCTCTACCTCAACCGCCCCATGGTGGAGCTCGCCGAGCGCGTCGCTCACCTTTCCGGCATCCCCGACGCCCGCGTCTTCTTCACCACCTCCGGTACGGAGGCGAACGACACGGCGCTGCTCCTGGCCACCGCGTACCGCCGCACCAACCAGATCCTGGCGATGCGCAACAGCTACCACGGCCGCTCCTTCTCCACCGTCTCCATCACCGGCAACCGCGCCTGGACCCCGACGACCCTCTCCCCGCTCCAGACGCTGTACGTACACGGCGCCGTCCGCAGCCGCGGCCCGTACGCCCACCTCACGGACGCGCGGTTCATCGAGGCGTGCGTCGCCGACCTGGAGGACCTGTTCGGGCACACCGGCGACGTCGCCGCGCTGATCGCCGAACCCATCCAGGGCGTCGGCGGCTTCACCTCTCCGCCCGACGGGCTGTACGCCGCCTTCCGCGAGGTGCTCGCCCGGCACGGCGCCCTGTGGATCGCCGACGAGGTGCAGACCGGCTGGGGCCGCACCGGGGAGCACTTCTGGGGCTGGCAGGCGCACGCCGCGAGCGGCCCGCCCGACATCCTCACCTTCGCCAAGGGCATCGGCAACGGCATGTCCATCGGCGGTGTCGTCGCCCGCGCCGAGGTCATGAACTGCCTGACCGCCAACTCCATCTCGACCTTCGGCGGCTCGCCCATCACCATGGCGGCCGGCCTCGCCAACCTCTCCTACCTCCTGGAACACGACCTCCAGGGTAACGCCCGGCGCGTCGGCGGCCTGCTCATCGAGCGGCTGCGCGCGATCGGCGCCGGCGTCGCGTGCGTACGGGAAGTACGCGGCCGGGGCCTGATGATCGGCATCGACCTGGTGAAGCCGGGTACGGACGAGCCCCACCCCGAGGCGGCCGCCGCCGTCCTGGAAGCGGCCCGCGAGGGCGGGCTGCTCATCGGCAAGGGCGGCGGCCACCACACCACCGCGCTCCGCATCGCCCCGCCCCTCTCCCTCACCGTCGCCGAGGCCGAGGAGGGCGCCGCCATCCTCGAACGGGCCCTGCGCTCCGTCTGAGCCGAACCAGCCGCCGAAGGGGGCCGCACCATGAGCACCACCCGCACCCTCATCCGCAACGGCCTCGTCATCACCGCCTCCGACGAGACCCACGCCGACATCCTGATCGAGGACGGCCGCATCGCCGCCCTCGCCGCCCACGGCACGGACATCGCCGCCTCCTGGACGGCGTCCGCCGAGCGCGTGATCGACGCGACCGGCAAGTACGTCATCCCGGGCGGCGTCGACGCCCACACCCACCTCGACTTCCCCTTCGGCGGCACCTTCTCCTCCGACGACTTCGAGAGCGGCACGCGCGCCGCCGCCTGGGGCGGCACCACCACCATCGTGGACTTCGCCGTCCAGACAGCGGGCCACGCGCTGCGCGAGGGACTGGACGCCTGGCACGCCAAGGCCGACGGCAAGTGCGCGATCGACTACGCCTTCCACATGATCGTCTCCGACGTGAACGACGCGTCGCTCAAGGAAATGGACCTGTTGATCGAGGAAGGCGTGAGCTCGTTCAAACTGTTCATGGCGTACCCGGGGGTCCTGTACTCCGACGACGGCAAGATCCTCCGCGCCATGCAGCGGGCGTCCACCAACGGCGGCCTGATCATGATGCACGCCGAGAACGGCATCGCCATAGACGTCCTCGTCGAACAGGCCCTCGCCCGCGGCGAGACCGACCCCCGCTACCACGGCGAGGTCCGCAAGGTCCTGCTGGAGGCGGAGGCCACGCACCGCGCCATCCAGCTCGCGCGCGTCGCCGGAGCGCCGCTCTACGTCGTCCACGTATCGGCCGAGGAAGCCGTCGCCGAGCTCGCCGCCGCCCGCGACAAGGGTCTGCCGGTGTTCGGCGAGACCTGCCCGCAGTACCTCTTCCTCTCCACCGACAACCTCGCCGAGCCGGGCTTCGAGGGCGCCAAGTACGTGTGCAGTACGCCGCTGAGGCCGCGCGAGCACCAGGCGGCGCTCTGGCGCGGGCTGCGCACCAACGACCTCCAGGTCGTCTCCACCGACCACTGCCCCTTCTGCTTCAACGGCCAGAAGGAGCTGGGCCGCGGCGACTTCTCGAAGATCCCCAACGGCCTGCCGGGCATCGAGAACCGGATGGACCTTCTGCACCAGGGCGTGGTCGACGGACACCTCACCCGCCGCCGCTGGATCGAGATCGCCTGCGCCACCCCGGCCCGCATGTTCGGCCTCTACCCGAAGAAGGGCACGATCGCCCCCGGCGCCGACGCCGACATCGTGATCTACGACCCGCACACCGAGCAGGTCATCTCCGCCGAGACCCACCACATGAGCGTCGACTACTCGGCGTACGAGGGCAAACGGGTCACCGGACGCGTCGAGACCGTCCTCTCCCGCGGCGAACCGGTCCTGGAGGACCGCCGCTTCGTCGGCCGGGCGGGGCACGGCCTGTACACCCCCCGCTCCACCTGCCAGTACCTCGACTAGGAGGCCCCGCCGTGGACTTCGGACTCGTCCTGCAGACCGACCCGCCCGCGTCGCAGGTCGTGGGACTCATGCGGCGCGCGGAGCGCAACGGCTTCCGCTACGGCTGGACCTTCGACTCCGCCGTGCTCTGGCAGGAGCCCTTCGTCGTCTACAGCCAGATCCTCGAACACACGACGAAGCTCCGCGTCGGCCCGATGGTCACCAACCCGGGCACCCGGACCTGGGAGGTGACCGCCTCCACCTTCGCCACCCTCAACGACATGTTCGGCAACCGGACCGTGTGCGGCATCGGCCGGGGCGACTCCGCGATGCGTGTCGCGGGCCGCAAGCCCAACACCCTGGCCCGGCTCGGTGAGGCGATCGACGTCATCCGCGACCTGGCGGAGGGGCGGGAGGCGCTCGTCGACGGCAAGCCGGTCCGCATCCCGTGGATCAAGAACGGCAAGCTCCCGGTGTGGATGGCGGCGTACGGCCCGAAGGCGCTGGCCCTCGCCGGGCAGAAGGCGGACGGCTTCATCCTCCAGCTCGCCGACCCCTTCCTCACCGAGTGGATGGTCGCGGCGGTGCGCAGGGCCGCCGAGGAGGCCGGCCGTGACCCGTCCTCGGTCACCATCTGCGTCGCCGCACCCGCGTACGTCGGCGACGACCTGGCGCACGCGCGCGACCAGTGCCGCTGGTTCGGTGGCATGGTCGGCAACCACGTCGCCGACCTGGTCGGCCGGTACGGCGAGCACTCGTCCATGGTCCCCGAGGCCCTCACCTCGTACATCAAGCAGCGCCAGGGCTACGACTACAGCCACCACGGCCGCGCCGGAAACCCGTCCACGGACTTCGTCCCGGACGAGATCGTCGACCGCTTCTGCCTGCTCGGCCCGCCAGCCGCCCACATCGCGAAACTGAAGGCGCTGCGGGACCTGGGCGTCGACCAGTTCGCCGTGTACGCCATGCACGACGCGAAGGAAGCGACGATCGACGCGTACGGCTCCGACATCATTCCGGCTGTCCGCACCCTGGCTGAGTTCTAGCGCCGGTGCCGCCGGGGCGAAGCTCAGCGGCAGCCTATCCACCCGTTCCCGATGACGCACCACATGGAGTGCGTGGCGATCCTGAACCAGCCGGTTCTCACCGCGACATGCCCATCCGTGCTCGTCGGACGGTTCACAGCAGTCACCCTGGGTGCCTGCTGTGAACCGCGTTGTACTGGCAGAGCAGGGATGCGCAGACAGGCTGGCTTAGGGGTTCAACGCTGTTTGCCCGGTTTCCTCCATGGGCGGGCGGTGGCCTTTGGAGTGATTGTCGTGTCGGTACCCGTGGAGGTGGGCGGACTGACGGCCAGCTGGCCATTGGGTTGCTCATGGCCTTGGTGGCCTGCCGCGCGGTAGATGGCCTCGTCGGGGTGGAGGCGCACACGGACGCTTCGCCAGGCTGTGTCGAACGGGATGTTGCCGTCACTGCGCCGGGAGAGGAGCCAGGCGAGCCAGCTGGTGCGGGGAGAGAGCAGCCAACGCCACACGACGGTCTTCATGGCCATCACCGCGCGGTTCCGTTACTCATGTACACCTGCCGCTTCAGCGGGGAAGTGCTGGTACAGCGATCTCGCCCGGTCAGCGTGCAGGGGGCGACCTGCGGCCTCCATGCCGCCGGCCAGTAGGCCGTACAACATCTTCTTCTGCGCCGGGTCGTCGAAGGAGTCGAGGAATTGACGGACCACCTCGACCAGGGCGTACTCCGCACCGTTGCGCTCGGTCGGCCGGTATCGAGCGAACAGATCCGCAATGGCCGTGAGCCGCTTGTCGTCCGGAGCCTTCTTTTCGTCCGCCCAGTCCCCGGTCTGCTGGTCCAGCCACAGCAGGAACACCGAGGCCGGATCGGACAGCTCCGCGATGCGCGCCTCCCATTCCTGACGGCGCACCGCGTCCTGTGCTGTTCGGGCGCGTTTCACCGCCAGCAGCTTCTCCGCAGCTGCTCGGTCCGACGGGAGCAGCGTGACTTGGACGTCGAAGGCGCTGTACTCCACAGGTGGGTCCGTTGGCAGGAATCTCCGCCGGCTCAGTTCCCGGGCGCACACATCCTGTGCTTCGGACAAGTCGAATGCCTCGCAGTACTGGAGCGCGTCCGCCGCCGCACGGCGCAGTGCGATACGGATCTCGCGCGCGATGTCCGTGGCGTCTAGCTCGGCCGACGGCGCACTGTGTACGGTGGCAGCCATTGCCACGTGAAAGCCGATGCCTTCGTGGCGGCTCCCGGCGCGGCCCTCGATCCGGGCCAACCCCTTGCGTAGCTGTCTGCGGACCTTCCTCGGGAGCTGGTCGCTCGGCTTCACGATCATGACTCCATGGACGACTCGACCTGGAAGCGCCTGAGCTGCGCCGGCAGAATCAGGTCTCGGCGAAGCGTGATCACCGCCTCGCCATCGGCCGCTGCGGGATCCCCAAAGAGCAGCGCGGAGATGGGCACGCTCATCAGGTGTCGCCTGATGACCTGATTGAGGATCGCGATGACCTGGTCGGGGCGTACGAGATTTTCAGCTCTGGCATGTGCCCAGCCGTCGATCAGGCGACGGCATTCGGCGTGCACCGACGTGTTGTCCAGCGCCGCGCTCCAGCCATTGACCAGGGCCTCCTCGACTTCCTTGTCGTTGTGGGCAGCCTCCAGCATGACCTGCAGCAGGAAGGGGTCGCCGTGTGGGTCGAGGAGAGCCAAGAAGGCGCGGTGGCCGCCGGTGTTCTCGCCCCTCCCGCCGGTGACCGCCCGCTCCACTGGTCGCCACGTCCAGGACGTTAAGCGCGTCTGCCATTGCCCGTCCCCCTCCTGACTTCGTCCGATGAATTGGATAGCTCAGCGTGCGAGCGATGAAATCATCAGGCAATCGAAACTTTATCTTCGGCTGGAAATGATCGAGCCTCACGCATCGCAAAACGGCCGGTCGGCAAGCGGATGGAGCGTCTGTTCGGGAAGGAAGCCCTGCGTAACAACCGGATAGCCGTCAGATGACTTATATCGGCTCTAGTCGGGAGTGGGGTGAAGATGGCTGATTGTGGATCGGTCGTGCAAAGTGGCACGGTCTATAGCATGTTATTGGGTGGATCGAAAATGGTTTCCCATTTTCCGTGTGTTGCGTCTGAGTGAAGTCCGCCCAATCCCCGTGAGGGCTGCCGACACATGGTAGAAAAATCGATTATGCGAGGTGGTCGTCCGAGGGATTCATGGGTTAAGGATCGACGCCAAAGGCTTGGTCCGCCGTGCCCACGCCGTCCCTGCCCCTTCCTCCGCTGGTGCCCCGGCATCGACGTCGGCTCGATTGGTGCGGGACTCCACGTCTCCATCCGAACGGGAGACGACTGCTGTGATCGACCCATGGCGGGAGCAGCACGAACCGCGTCGTTACCGTCCTGGCGCATGCATCGTGGCGCTCAGTCGGGAATGTCGAGCGACGGGCCCAGTTGGGAACGGGCGGTGGCGGCTGAGGTTGCTGCCTCGCACCGTCAAGGACCTGTCAACAGCGCGTAGGGAACGTGTAAGGTCGCAGCTGGTGTGCCGGGAAGCCTGGTCGGCGAACAAGGGACAGTTGTCTTTGCCGATCGGGAGATCCTGCTCATGGTGCTCGTTGCCGTCTTCGGTGCTGCTCTGCTCGTCGCGGTTCTGCTCTCCGGGCTCGCGGCCCGAACTGTGCTATCCACATCCTTCCTTTTCCTCGTCGGCGGCGCGCTCGTCAGCGACGGGTTCCTCGGGCTGATCCACATCACGCCGGACAGCGAGATCGTGGCGGTCACCGCCGACCTGGCGCTGTTCGCGGTGCTGTTCACGGACGGCATGCACGTCTCGTTCCCCAAGCTGCGTGCCAACTGGAAGAACCCGGCCCGCGCTCTGGGCCTCGGCATGCCGCTCGCCTTCGTCGGCATGGCCCTGGTGACCCACTACTTGGTCGGCCTGGACTGGACGACGTCCTTCCTCGTCGGTGCGGTCCTGGCACCGACAGACCCGGTGTTCGCCTCGGCGATCGTGAGCCGCAAGGAGGTCCCCGCCAAGCTGCGGCAGCTGCTGAACGTGGAGAGCGGTATCAATGACGGGCTCGCACTTCCGGTCGTGCTGATTCTCATCGCCGCCGCCGGCCCGACCAGCGGGCACGCCGAGGCGTCCTTCGGGAAGATCGCGCTGGAGCTGGGGCTCGGGCTCGCCTTCGGGGTCCTGCTGCCGTTGCTGGTCAACGGGCTGGTCCGCTTCCGCCTGCTGGGTGCGGAGCCGAAGCTGCAGCCGCTGCTGCCGCTAGCCACCGGGATCATCCTGTACGCCCTGTGCCACCTGACCCACGCCAACCCCTACCTGGCGGCGTTCTCCGCGGGCGCGGTGATCGTCGCCGTATCACCGGAGGCCAAGACGGCGTTCGAGCCGCTCGGTGAGGCGCTGGCGGAGCTGGCGAAGTTCGCCGCCCTCCTGGTTTTCGGCGCGTTGCTGACGCCGCAGCTCTTCGGTGATCTGTCTTTCGGCGGGTACGTCGCTGTGTTCCTCGCGATCGTGCTCATCCGCCCAGCGTCGCTGCTCCTGTCGCTCATCGGCACGCGCTTCGATCGCCGCGAGAGGCTGGTCGCCGCCTGGTTCGGGCCCAAGGGGTTCGCGTCGGTCGTCTACGGGCTGCTGGTGCTGCAAGCCGGGATTCCCCAGGGCGAGCAGGCGTACACCCTCATCGCCGTCTGCATCGCCTTCTCGATCATCGCCCACAGCAGCACCGACGTGCCCATCGCCCGGCTGTTCCATGTCGATGACCTCGCCGGAATTCCGGAGAGCCGGGACGAGGCACCGGTCCGGCAGCCAGCCGCGGACAGGACTGCCGTGCACAGGCAATGACCGGGGGCGGAATCGGTGTCACCATCGCCGCACCACGGTAGGCGCGACGGTGGTTCCCCCACAGCCTCTTGGTTCGGCGTGTCCTTAGGAGTGAAGAATGTTCTATTGGCTGTGGATGGCCTTCTGGTCGGCCATCATGCTGCCTCTCGCCGCGGCGTTCCTGGCGGGGCGTGGGCCGGGGTGGATCCGGCGGCAGTCCACGCTCGGCGGGCTCAAGGTGAAAGGGATCGCGGCACTCGTTCTGTACCTGGGCCTGCTGGTTCCGCCCCTGACGGCTCTGGCCGGAATGCCAGCCGAGAGCGCGAACCTCCTGCGCATGGCCCTGGTACCCATGGCCATCTTCGTGGCGCAAGGACTCATCGTGGGGGCGACCCTCTGCGATGGCTTCAACCGCCGGGAGTCGGAGCGGGCGGCCTCGGCCGCCGTTCCCACGCCCTGGTCGGCTGTCACGTCCGGCAGACAGGGCGGTGCGTCGTGACAGAGCGGCCGAGGCGCGCGGCCCGTCGGTGGTTGGCCGTGGCCGGTGTGGTTCTCCTGGTTGCCGGGAGCGTGATGTACGTACTCCCGGGGCCGGGCTCGCCCCTGCTGGGCGCTGGAGCGGTGCTTCTGCTCATCGCCGCGATCCTGGGCCTGTTCGGCGATAGACGGTGACGACCGTGGACCGGCGCAGCGCACAGCGGCGGAAGCGGCGGGAGCGGCGGCTGCGCATCGAGGAACTGGCGGTCGGCATGGAAGCACCGTCCGGGCCGCTCGTCTGGCGCGCGGGACGGATCGGCAGGATCGCAGCCGCGGGGTGGTGTGTCGTGTTCGTGGCGTTCGGCGATCGTCCGGCCGGTGGGTTCCTGGCCGATCCGCAGCCCGGCCCGTTGTTCTTCGCTGTATGGACCTCGGTGGTCGCCGCGTGGGTGTGCTGCCGCTTGGGCATGTGGCGCATCACCGCCGGCCTGGACGGGGTGCATATCCGCAGGTTCTGGACGGTGCGGTACCTGCAGTGGTCGGTGATCGGTCGCGTCGAGCTTCGTCGCGACGGATTCCTCGAGTTCTTCGGACCCGGTACGGCGCCCATGGCCGGCTTCTTCTTGCCCCTGTGGGCGAGCCGTCCGCTCCGCCGCTCCAGCGTCGGCACGCAGGCGGCGGACACGCTGACGGTGCTGTCCAGACGCTCCGACCTGCGCCCCAAGGGCCACGCTGGCCGGGCTGTGACGGGCGGGGCGTTCGCCTGGTGGGCGCTCCCGCTGGCCGCCGTGCTCTTCACCGCGGCAGAACTTCTCCACCGGTGATGTCTTCGGCCGGGAGGAGCCCGGGTCAGTCGGCAGGCTGGAGCGGGCGTGACGGCCAGTCGAGGAGACGGGCGCCGAGTGCGGCGGTCTGCAGCACGTAGCGTTGTTCGGGGTCGGTCGGGTCGTGGCCGGTGAGCTGCCGGATCCGGCCGAGCCGGTAGCTGACGGCTCGTACGCTCAGCCCCAGCAGCCGTGCCGTGGTGGTGTTCAGGCAACCGCTGGTGAAGTAGGCGGTCAGTGTCTCCAGAAGCGGCTGGGGGCCGCCGCGGGCGTCTTCCAGCCCGCCCAGCACCGTGTCGACCAGGTCGGTGATGGCTGCGCGGTCCCTGCCGAGCACTTGGTAGACCAGGACGTCCGAGGCGTCCACCACCTGGGGGCCCAGGCCGAGTGTGGCGGCGAGGTGGAGGGTGCTGCGGGCCTCCTGGTAGGAGCGGACGATGCCGCTGGGGCCGGGCCGGGGCCGGCTGACGGCGATCCGGTACTGCTCGCCGACCGCGTTCCGTACGGCTGCGGCGAGGAACGGCGGAACCTCCGCCGTCGCGCCCGGTGACACGCACACCAGCAGGTCGTCCTTGGTGGTGGTGAGCACATCTCGGGCGCTGAACCGGGTGGTCAGCGCCTCCTCGACGTAACGGGTGGCCGCATCGCCCGCTCCGAAGGCGTCCCGGGCGCGCACGACCGCGACGACGTGGGGGCCGAGCAGGCGGAGACCGAAGCGCTCGGCTCGCTCGGCGAGCCGGCCGAGGTCGGTGCGACCCTCCAGGAGGTCGTCGACGAACTCGCGCCGCGTCGCCTCCTCCCCTCGGATGGCGGCTCGGTGAGCGGTCTCGTACCCCTCGGTCAGTGCCACCGTCGTATCGCCGACTGCCCACAGGAGTGCGGACACCACCTCTTGCAGGGCTTCAAGGTCCCGCGCCTGCTGCGCACCAGGCAGCCCCGCCCAGATGCGGCAGGCCGAGGTGAGGTAGGTGCCGACGAGGGTCCGCAGGGGCACGTTGTCGGCCGCCGCAGTCGCCGCCAGGTCCTTGAGGGGCGCGAGGTCCGCGTCACGCAGTCGTCGTCTGCTCAGGGAGATCCCGGCGAGCTGCTCCACGTAGCGGTCCAGCGCATCGGTCGGTGGCAGACGATCCTGCGCTGCGGCCGTACGTGGATCGAGGCGTCGCTTGCCTGTCGGCATAGGGCCATTTTGCCGTAGGTCGGCAAGATATGGCGGTACGAGACGGCCGTCCTTGTGCGCCTTCGGCAGGCGTCCCCCCGACCGGCACGGGTAGTCAGCGAGGTACAACGCGCACCCTACGAGGTCCGCGCCCCGGACTTAAGGGGGTACCGCGCCGTGCCTCGAAGCCGCTCCCCAGCCCCGATGCGGAGGCTGGCCCAGGTCCTCCTGCTGGTCACGGCCTGCCTGTTCGCCGCACCGGCCTTCAGCGCGGCGCAGGCGCCGACGGTGCTCGTCACGCGGGTCGACGACACCATCACCCCTGTGGTCGCCGATCACCTCGCCGAAGGGCTGCGTACCGCCGAGCGGGAGCGGCACGCGGCGTATGTGGTCGAGGTGGATACGCCAGGCGGGTTGCTGCAGTCCACCAGGGAGATCGTCCAGGACTTCCTCGCGTCGGACGTCCCCGTCGTCGTCCACGTCACGCCGCCGGGAGCGCGAGCAGCGTCCGCGGGCGCCTACATCGCCATGGCCGCGCACGTCGCCGCCATGGCGCCCGGCACCCACATCGGGGCCGGCACGCCGGTGACAGGCCAGGGCGAGGAGGCGAGCGACAAGGTCGTCAACGACTCGGTCGCCTTCGCGGTGTCGATCGCCGAGCAGCGAGGGCGCAGCACGCGGTTCGCCGAGGACATGGTGCGCGAGGGGACGGCGGTGTCCGACCAGGAGGCCGTACGGACGGACGTGGTCGACCTGGTGGCGCCGTCCCGGGACGCCCTCCTCGCCGAGCTGGACGGCCGCCGGGTCGTCGTGGGTCCGGCGGATGCGGCGCACGAGGTCGTCCTGCACACGGCCGGGGCCCAGGTGGTGGAGGACGACCTCGGGTTCTTCGGTGAGCTGCGGCAGCTGCTGGCCAGCCCCGAGCTGGCGTTCCTCTTCCTGTCGATCGGCACGCTGGCCGTGATCTACGAGCTGGCCAGCCCCGGCATGGGCCTCGGGGGCGTCACGGGGGCGATCCTCCTGGTCCTCGGGTTCGTCGCGCTTAGCGTGCTGCCGTTCAATGTCGGGGGCCTGCTGCTCCTTGGGCTGGCCGCCGCGCTGTTCGTCGCGGAAGTGCTCACACCAGGGGTCGGGATCTTCGCCGCCGGGGGGACCGTGTCGCTGGTGTTCGCCGGCGTGCTGCTCTTCCGAGGAGAGCTGGGTGTGGATCCCGCCGTGCTGTGGCCCACCGCCGTGGTGGTGGGAGGCGGAGCAGTGCTCGCCGGCCGGCTGGCGTGGCATGCCCGCCGGGCCCCCGCCACCACCGGACACGAGGGGCTGCTGGACCTCGAAGCCGTTGTGCGCCGTGTCGATGCCCGCACGGGGACCGGCCAGGTGCTGCTCGAAGGCGCCTGGTGGACAGTCCGTGGCCGCGAGTCCCCCATCACCCCGGGTCAGCGCGTCCGTGTCGTGGACCGCGAAGGGCTCGACCTGATCGTCGAACGCGCCGACCCCGAGGAGGGCCGGGACACCGAACAGGAGAATGGATCATGAACTCAGGACTGATCGGCATCATCCTTGGCGCAGCCGTCCTGCTCCTGCTGCTGATGGCCGCCGTGAAGGTGGTACCGGAGTACGAGCGCGGGGTGATCTTCCGCCTCGGACGGATCATCGGCGCCAAGGGGCCGGGCCTGTTCGTCATCATTCCCGTGGTGGACCGTATGGTGCGCGTCTCGCTGCGGACCGTGACGATGGACATCCCGCCGCAGGACGTCATCACCAAGGACAACGTCACGGTGCGGGTGAACGCCGTGACGTACTTCAACGTCGTCGACCCCAACCGCTCGGTCCTGGCGATCGAGGACCACATCAAGGGCACCTCGCAGATAGCCCAGACCACGCTGCGCAGCATCCTCGGGCAGGTGGACCTGGACGAGCTCCTGATCAACCGCGACGAGATCAACCAGCGGCTCCAGCAGATCATCGACGACGTCACCAACCCGTGGGGCGTCAAGGTCACCCTGGTCGAGGTGAAGGACGTCGAGCTGCCCGAAGCCATGCGCCGCGCGATGGCCCGGCAGGCCGAGGCCGAACGCGACCGGCGCGCCAAAGTCATTCACGCCAAGGGCGAGTTCGAGGCCGCGGAGAACCTCGCGCACGCCGCCGAACGGATCGAAGGCCACCCGGCCGCCATGCACCTGCGGATCCTCTCCACCATGGCGGAGGTCTCCTCCGAGCGGAACTCCACGCTCATCTTCCCGCTGCCCATGGAGATTCTGCGCCTGGTCGACATGCTCCGGCCGCCCGACGGCCGACAGGAGGCACCGCGCCCCGTACAGGCATGAATGCGTGAGAGGTCGACATGAACCCGTCGATGGACGACCGGCACATCCTCGCGGAAATGGAAAGGCATCTCGCCCGGGACGACCCCGAGCTCGCCTCGCTGATCGACGCCCTCAACCACCAGCTCTCCGACGACGGTGACGAGGAGCGTGGCGACAACAAGACCCAGCACGACCGGCACTGGAAGCTGGCCATCGCCTTCGCCATCGTGGCGGTGGTCGGCATGATTCTCACGGCGATCTTCAGCCGCCAGGCTCCACCAGACGACAACGAGGGCCCGCCGAACGGCATCACTCCGGCCCACTCGGTACAAGGCCGGCGCAGCACCGCGGCGGGCACACCGATGAGGCGGCGGCGCACGAGCCCCACCGCCACGGCGCGCCCCGCTGATCCGTCGTACGGGTCGGGGTGGATCTCCGCGCTCGTATGGGCCGACGCCGGCGACTCCACGAGTTCCTGTCGAGACCCCGGTGAGCCCGGCGTCCACCACCTCGCACGCCTGACCGGCAGGGGCCGACCGGCTACCGGAGGCAGCAGCGGTGCGGGGGGCCGGGATGCCGTCCGGTTGCCGGGGCCTCGCAGGATCCGCGTCCGCAGGCTGCCAGAGCGGGATGTTCCGCCTGCCGCCCAGCCACACGATGCTGTGTGGGCCGCCGCGAGAGCAGAGGGTGACGGCACACACAGGGGAGGAATCACGCATGAACCGGGTGGAGCTGTCCGGGCTGCCGCGTGCCCACCGTGTCCACTTCGTCTTGGCCTGGGCACTGTGCGCACTCGCGGTGCTGCTCACGGCGGCTACCTGGTTGCCCGGCCCCAGCAAGGTCCCCTTCGCTGCTGTGGGTGTCGTGCTCGTCTCGATCTTCCCTCTCTTCGGCGCCGCCCTGTTGCGGGTCCTGATATCCGAGGGCGGCAGGACGCTGCTCGACAAGGCGAACATCGGCCTGCTGGGCCGGTTCGCATGGAGCCTGTCGACCGGTCTGAGGTGCTCCTACGCGGTGGTGCTCGCCGCGCTGCTGCTGGCCCTGGCGACCGGGGGCGCGGCGCGGGACACCGGCACCGACGAGCACTACTACACCCGGTGGAACAACATGGAGCGGCGCAGCGAACGGGTCGCGATCACGGAGGACGAGTCCCACGAGGCCACCAAGGCCCAGGCCCGCGTCTTCGCCGCCGGAGCCGGGCTCTTCCACGCCGTGGGCGGCTTTCTGATCCTGGTCGCCGCTTCACCGGCTGCCGCCCCGCGGTGAGAGACCGGATCGCAGCGGGTGGCACGAACGGACTGAGCCCTGGCCGGCCTTCCCAAAAGTCTGGGGTCCCGACCGGGTCCGCGACGCGCGCCGCCCCGCTGTCGGCCATCTGCCGGCCTGAGCGTCGGAAGACCGCTTCCCGGCCACCGAGAGGTCAGCCGCATGCCCCGGGACGACCGTAAGACCCGCACCTTCCTCGGGCGGCTCCCTCTGCCGGAGCGCACCTTCGTGGCAGACGCTCTGCGGACGGAGACCGTCGGTGGCACGGTCCTGCTCGCCGCGGCGGCCGTCGCGCTGGTGTGGGCGAACACGCCGCTGAGCGGTGCGTACGAGTCGGTACGGGACTTTCACTTCGGCATCGAGGCACTGGGCCTGGACCTCTCCGTGGCCCATTGGACGGCGGACGGGCTGTTGACCATCTTCTTCTTCGTCGCCGGTGCCGAACTCAAGCGGGAGCTCGTCATCGGAGAACTGCGCCATCGGGAGACCGCCCTTCTGCCCGTCGTCGCGGCCGCCAGCGGCATGCTCGTACCGGCACTGGTCTACGGGCTCGTCGCCACCTCCGTGGGCGGTACGTGGAACGGCTGGGCCGTCCCCATGGCCACGGACATCGCCTTCGCGCTGGGCGTGCTCGCGGTGATCAGCACGCACCTGCCCTCCGCCCTGCGCGCCTTTCTGCTGACCCTCGCGGTGGTCGACGACCTCGGGGCCATCGTCGTCGTCGCCATTTTCTTCACGTCGACGATCCACCTGCCCGCACTCATCGGCGCCGTACTCGGCCTCGGGCTGTTCTTCCACCTCCACGACCGGAGGCGCGTGCACGGCTGGTACTGGTACCTGCCCCTGGCGCTGGTCATCTGGGGGCTGACGCACGCCAGCGGCGTGCACGCCACCGTGGCCGGAGTCGCCATGGGGCTGCTCCTGCGCGTGGCCAGGGACGGCGAGAGTGGCAGGCGTCCGGCTGAACGGATCGCCCACCTGATACGTCCCGTGTCCGCGGGAGTGGCGGTCCCGCTCTTCGCTCTCTTCGCGGCCGGAGTGAGCATCTCCGGCGACACCCTGGGCCAGGTCGTCGGTCGCCCCGAACCCCTGGGAGTCGCACTCGGCCTGACCGTCGGCAAGGTCGTGGGCATCGCCGGCGGCTCCTATCTGGCTGTGCGCTTCACCCGAGCCCGCCTCAGCGCGGACCTCGCTTGGGCCGACGTCGTGGCCGTGGCCATGCTGGCCGGCATCGGATTCACCGTTTCCCTGCTGATCGGCGAACTCGCCTATCCCGACCCGGCGGAGCTGGAGCCCATCAAGGCCGGCGTCCTCCTCGGGTCGCTGACCTCCGCCGTCGTGGCGTGCCTGTTGCTGAGGCTGCGGAACAACAAGTACCGGCGGTTGTACGAGGCGGAGACGGTCGACGAGAACGAGGACGGTATCCCGGACATCTACCAGCAGGGCGATGCACACGGGCAGGAGCACGGTTCCTCACCGGAACCCGGGGAGGCGGCAGGGCTCGATTCCGGCGACGGTCCCGGCGGCTCCTCCAGTCCGACAGCTAATGACCCGCTCCCTCCGGGCGGCGCTCAGTCCTGAGGCGGGCGGCGGTTCACGATGGAGGCGACGAGTACACAGGCGAGCGTCGACCACGCGACCGCCGCGTAGCCCATCGCCAGCCATCCCACGATGCCGAGAAGGAGCGCTGCCACCGTACCCGCCGCCATCGCGTGGGAGTTGGTGACGAAGGCCCATTCCCGCCGAGCGCTACCTGGTTCCCGTAGCTCCGCAACGGTGGTTCTGACGACCAGAGCGGCGGCGATAACCGCGACCGTCACCACGGAGGGGTCCATGGCATCCCCGTCAGCGCTCGGTGGCCGCGGTCCGCTGGTAGATGTCGGGGATGCCGTCGTGGTCGTCGTCGCGCGTCTCCTCCTCGTACAGCCGCCGGTAGATACCGTTGCGGCGCTTGATCTGGAGAGCGGCGAGGCAGGCGGCGATGAGCGAGCCGACGAGGACTGCGGCCTTGATGTGTTCAGCGGCAGCCGGGTCGGGGAAGGCGAGTTCGCCGATGAGCAGGGCGACGGTGAAGCCGATTCCCGCGAGTACGGCGAGGGCGAAGACGTCGGCCCAGGCGAGGTCGGGGTTGAGGCGGGCGCGGGTGAAGCGGGCGGCGAGGTAGGTGCCGGCGTAGATGCCGAGGGTCTTGCCGGCGACCAGGCCCAGGACCACCCCGAGTGGCTCCGGGTCGGTGAAGACGTGCCCCAGAGACGCGGCCGTGACGCTGACTCCGGAGGCGAAGAGCGCGAACAGCGGCACAGCGGCACCCGCGGACACAGGGTGGAGGAGGTGCGAGGTGCGCTCGGCCGGGGAGGCGGTCTCGTCCTTATCGCGGGTGGTGCGCAGGATCAGGCCCATGGCGACGCCCGCGACGGTGGCGTGGACGCCCCCGTTGTACATCAGCACCCAGATCGCGAGGCCGAGCGGGACGTACCACCACCAGCCGCGCACGCGCAGACGCTGCAGTATGTAGAAGACGATCAGGCCCGCCAACGCGCCCCCGAGGGCCGCGAAGTCCAGGTCGCTTGTGAAGAACACGGCGATGACGAGGATGCCGCCCAGGTCGTCGACGACGGCGAGGGTGAGCAGGAAGGCGCGCAGCGCGGCGGGCAGGTGGCTGCCGAGGACCGCGAGGACGGCCAGGGCGAAGGCGATGTCGGTCGCCATGGGCACCGCCCATCCATTCAGGCTGCCGCCGCCCGCCGCTGCGGTGGTGGCGTAGAAGGCGGCGGGGACGACCATGCCGCAGACGGCGGCGACAACGGGCAGGGCTGCGGTGGCTGGGGTGCGCAGTTCGCCGACTACCAGTTCGCGCTTGAGCTCGATGCCGGCGACGAGGAAGAAGATGGTGAGCAGTCCGTCGGAGGCCCAGTGGCCGACGGAGAGGTCCAAGCCGAGCGCGGGTATCCCGAAGTGGAAGTCGCGTATTCGCTCGTAGGTGTCTCCCCACGGGGAGTTGACCCATATCAGGGCCACCACGGCTGCGGCGAGGAGGACGAGCCCGCCAACCGTCTCCGTCCTCAGGGCCTGCACGACAGCGTTGCGTTCCGGCAAAGGCAGCAGGCCGAGGAAGGGCGAACGCTCGCGCGGGGCAGCAGCCATCGGTGAACCTCCGGGAGATCGGCTTGAGGGCATACGAGCCCCTGGGACGCCGACCAGACTTCCCGGCACACCGCGCGTCCACTCGAGCCCATGTGGCGGGCGTTGACGCGTTGTTCACACACTAACGGCGTCCTCCGTATACCGCCAGACCCCGTTTCACGTGCTGAAATGCCGTGTGCGGGCATGACGAGCGGGCCCGTCCACACCAAGGCGCGAGGTGTGTCCGGGCCCGCTCAGGAGCCGGGCCGCGGGGGCGGTCAGACGGTGGTCTTCACCGACTCCCGGTCCTCGTCGGACCCGTCGTCCTCGGTGATCTCACCGGCGTCGCGGGCGCGGACGAACTCCAGGAAGGAGGCGAGCTCGCGCTTGACGACCAGGGTGAGGAGGTGCAGGCCAATGATGTTGATGACCGCGAGCATGAAGAGCACCGCGTCGGCCATGTCGATCTGACGGTGAGGGCTGAGCCCGACCTCACCGCAACAAGCGCCCACGGCGCACGAGGTCGGCATCAAGGAGGCGTAAAGACTGCCGGTGGATGGCAGTGAACGCGGGCGGGTGCAGGTGGGATCATTCGGTTACCTCGGGGAGCTCCCGCGGTAGGGAGGTGGGCGCATGGGCTTGTTTCTCGGTCTCGGCATAGCGGGGATCGTGCTGCTCGCTGCCTCGCTCGTCCTGGACGGAGTGCTGGAAGGTTTCTTCGACGGGGCCTTGGACGGGCTCTTCGATGGCTGGCTGTCGCTGCCGGTCATCGCCGGGTTCGTCTCGATGCTCGGCTTCACGGGCGCGATCGTTCTCGGCAGCACCGGTCTGGGGGCGGGCCCGGCCACGGCGGCCGGAGCGCTCACCGGCATCGGCGCCGGATGGCTGACCTGGAAGCTGAGCCGCGCCCTCATGAACGATCGGAGCGCGGCCGCCCCGCGTGGCGACGACCTCATCGGCACCGCTGGATCCGTGGTCACGGCCATCCCGGCGGACGGCTACGGCGAGGTGCTGCTCAGGGTGGCCGGCCAGCCGGTGAAGTTCGCCGCCAAGTCGGACGATCCCGTTCAGCGGGGCGCCGAGGTCTGGGTCGAGGAAGCGCTGTCGCCCAGTTCGGTTCGCGTACGTCTCGTCGAGCGCTGACCGGCCCGTCCCCTCCCTCCCTCTAGACACCCCACTCAATCTGCCCTCCTCGGGAAGGCAGGAGGGATACGCCATGAGTCCAGTCGTCATCGCAGTGGTGGGAGTCGTCGTACTCCTCGTACTGCTCGCCCTCGTCGTGATCACGCGATACAAGGTCGCCGGTCCGAGCGAGGCGTTCATCATCACGGGCCGCCGGGGGAAGAAGTCCACCGACCCGGAGACGGGGCGCGTCTTCACCGACAACAGCGGCCAGAAGGTCGTGGTCGGCGGCGGCGTCTTCGTCGTGCCCTTCGTCCAGCAGAAGTTCACCCTGGACCTGTCGTCCCGGCACATCCCCGTCGCCGTGCGCGGCGCCGTCACCCTGCGCGGGGTGAAGGCCAACCTCGAAGGTGTCGCCATCGTCAAGGTCGGTGGCGGTGAGGACTCGATCCGAGCGGCCGCCCAGCGGTTCCTCATGCAGCAGGACGGCATCGTCGGATTCACCCAGGAAGTGCTGTCGGGTGCGCTGCGCTCCATCGTGGGCCGGATGTCGGTGGAGGACATCATCCGCGACCGGGCCGCGTTCGCAGGGCAGGTCGCCGAGGAGGCCGAGGCCAGCCTGTCGGGGCAGGGCCTGGTCCTGGACGCCTTCCAGATCCAGGACATCACCACCGAGGGCTCCTACCTCGAAGACCTCGGCCGGCCCGAGGCCGCGCGGGCCAAGCAGGAGGCCGACATCGCCGAGGCGGTCGCCCGCCGGGCCTCCGAGCAGGCCCGGCTGAAGGCCGAGGAGGAGATCGCGATCGCCCAGCGGACGTTCGCGCTCAAGCAGGCCGAGATCAAGGCCGAGACGGACGAGGCCGCGGCGAAGGCAGCGGCCGCCGGGCCGCTCGCCGAGGCGGACCGGCAGCAGGAGATCCTCAGCCAGCAGGAGAAGGTCGCCGAGCGGCAGGCCGCGCTCACCGACCGCGAGCTCGACACCAAGGTCCGCAAGCCCGCCGACGCCGCCCGCTACCAGGCCGAGCAGGAGGCCGAGGCCCGTCGTATCGCCCAGGTCAAGGAGGCCGAGGCGGAAGCGCAGCGCGCCCGGCTGACCGGTGAGGGTGAGAAGGCGCACCGGGCGGCGCTCGCCGACGCCGTACGGATCGAGGGCGAGGCCGAGGCCGCCGCGATCGCCGCCAAGGGGGCGGCCGAGGCCGAGGCCATGCGGAAGAAGGCCGACGCCTTCGCCCAGTACGGGGACGCGGCCGTGCTCCAGATGCTGGTCGAGGTGCTCCCGCAGGTCGTCGGCAAGGCGGCCGAACCGCTGAGCGCCATCGACAAGATGACCGTCATCTCCACCGACGGAGCGGGAAAGCTGCCCCGCGCGGTCGCCGACAACGTCGCCCAGGGCCTGGAACTGCTCGGCTCCACCACAGGTGTTGACCTCGCCCAGCTCCTCAAGGGCATCACCAACCGAGGCGGCGGTACGACGCCGACCCCCGAGCAAGCCGCATCACCCAACGGAAAGATCGAGATCACCGACTAGGAACCGCAAGAGCGGTCGTGGTGACGAGCCGCTGCTGGTCGTTGGCTGGTGCATGGGTGGGGATGCCGAAGTGGTCCGAGGGGCCGCCAAGGTGTTCCCCACTCGACACCGGCTTCCTCGAGAGGGAAGTCGCTGGCGGACGACTCGGTGGCCTACAGGCCCGCCGCACAGGGAAGGAGCCATGGTGCTCTACCTCGCCATACCTCTTGTTCTGCTGGCACTGCTCATCGCCGCCTCCGGTGTCGCAGCAGTGACCCGCGGCTGGGTGCTCCCCACGAACCGGAAAGCGGTCCACCGCCCTCGCCTGTACGGCTGGGGCCAGCTGACAGTCGCGTTCGCCCTTTGCTGTCAGGCGCTCTTCGGGCTGCTGATCAGCGCACCCGGCACCCGGCAGTGGGGAACCCTGACGGGCAGCGCGCTTCTGCTGGCCGGCCTTATCGTGATGATGGTGAGCCAGCGCAAGGGTGGTCACCGGCGGGGCAGCGGCCCGCTCTCGGATTGATCGGGTGAACAAGCCCGCAGCCGTACAGCGAGAGGGTGCTGCTGTCGCGCTTCTTCATCTCTCCTCGTCGATGCTCTGGCTCGGAGCAACGCACCTCGCGGGCCGGCAGCGGGAATGAGTCGATCAGCCCGCAGGAAGCCCGCTACCCGCTTGCCCTCAGAGCTCCTGGTTCGGCCAGTCCAGCAGGCGGGCGCCGATGACAGCGGTCTGGAGCGTGTAGCGGTGGACGGGGTCCGCGGGATCCGAACCGGTCAGCTTGTGGATGCGCTCCAGCCGGTACGTCATCGCCCGGACGCTCAGGGAGAGGCGCCGGGCGGCCTCGGCGGCCACGCAGCCGGTGTCGAAGTACGCGGTGAGGGTGTCGAGGAGCGGCTGCGGGCCGCCGCGGGCCTGCTGCAGCGGGCCGAGGACCGTGCGTACGAGGTCGGCCATGGCCTGGCGGTCGCGGGTGAGGACGGGGTACACGAGGAGGTCGGCGGCGTGCAGCACCGGGTCCTCCAACTGCATGCGCTCGGCCAGATCAAGGGCATTGAGCGCCTCTTCGTAGGAGTGGACGACTCCGCCGACGCCGGGGTGGGGGCGCCCGATGGCGACGCGGCCGCCGTCGGTCGCTGCGTACGCCTGCTTGGCGAAGAAGGCCAGTACGTCGGCCTGGTCGCCGGGCGCGACGCAGATGAGGCGGCCGTTCTTCGTGGTCAGCAGGATCCGGCGGTTCCCGAAGCGGGCTCCGAGGAACGCCTCGATACCGCGTGTGACCGCGTAGCCGTCGTCGTACGGCTCCGGGCCCTGAGCCACGGCGACCGCGTGGGCGTGGGACAGCAACAGCCCGAACCGCTCGGCTCGTTCGGCGAGGCGGCCGAGGTCGCTGCTGCGGCCGTGAAGCAGGTCGTCGATGAACTCGCGACGCGCCGCCTCCTCTTGGCGGATCGCGAGCCGCTGCGCCCGCTCGTGTCCTTCGGCGAAGGCGTCCACGGCCTGCTCCACCGCTGCGAGCAGGTGGTCGGCGGCCGTGCCGCGCAGCCGCGCGCGTACGTCCTGGGCGGCGGAGAGGTGGGCGCGCACCAAGAGGCGCAGGCCGATGCCCGCCTCGGCGGCCCGCTCTCCTTGCGTGCGGAGCGCTTCCAGCTCGTCGCGGTTCAGGCGTCTGCCGGTGGCGCAGGAGTCGGCAAGGATCTGGGCGTACCCGTCCATATATCCCTCGGCTGTGCCGCGCTCCGCCATGGCCCCTCCCCGTCTTGACGCACTGATGACGCCT
Organism: Streptomyces sp. NPDC003036; assembly: GCF_040611175.1. NCBI lineage: Bacteria > Bacillati > Actinomycetota > Actinomycetes > Kitasatosporales > Streptomycetaceae > Streptomyces > Streptomyces sp. NPDC003036. The sequence goes on from NZ_JBEXNO010000002.1 coordinate 161,070, forward strand.
CTCTGACGCCGTGGACGACAAGGGTCGCATGTGGGTACCGAGGTTCGGCTACCGGCATCAAAAGCCCGTCAAGACTGCCGGTCGGCGGCAATGCGAACAAGCGTGCCGCGCCTCCATCATCGAGCCTGTCGGCCAGGCGCCCGAGAAGGATGCCGGAGACCGGAAATCAACACATCCATGCCACGGGAGAGGGGAGAGTCATGGACGAGTTCCTGTGTGTCATCGCCATGCTCCCCAGCGCGATGTTCACCGCGTCCCTCGTGGTCGTCACCGGCTTCTGGTTGCTGGTCCCGCTGGGCATGGCCGACCGCGATACCTTCGGCACGGATGTGAATACCGACGAGTTCGGCCTCGGTGGAGCCCCCGTCTCGGTGACGGCGTCCCTGCTGATCGCTTCGTCGTGGTTCCTCTCCGTGACCGCTTCGATCCTTCTCGCCCGTACAGGATGGCCCGAGGCTCTGGTGCACATGCTGGGCGCCACCCTGCTGTTGGCCTCACTCTTTGGATCGTGGCGTGTGACCCGGGGGCTGGTACGCCCGCTGGCTGAGGTGTTTCCCAGCAAGGCCGTGGAGGCCGCCGAGCGGGCCGCGGTCCACCGCGCGTCGGAGGAGCTGACGGCGGCAGAGGCCCGCCACGAGGCCGCCGACAGGGACGCCCGCGCCACGATGCGGTCGGCGGAGGGCCCGCAGGGCGAGGCCATGGCGCCCAAGCTCTGGGCGGCGGAGGTGAGGCCTCCTTGGCCGGGCGGTCTCCACGCACAGCCTGCCGACCGACCGGGTCACCGCCATCACGCGCGCTACGCATCCACGCCAGTGGCTGAAGCGCCCGCGCGGCCGACATGCGGCCCGCCCGGAAGGCGATCCCTGCCGATGACCCATAGGCTGCGGACAGGTGTGCCGGGAAGCCTGGTCGGCAAGACGGTCACCCCTGCCCTGGAGCCGCCCGATGCCGCACTCGCCACCTCCGCGAAGGTCGCGTCGATGACCAGGCTTCTCCGCGGAACACCCTCCGCGCCGGACGCCGTCGTCGTCACGCTGCGCGGCCAGATCGACGCACGGAACGTCGGACGCGCGATCCGCACCCTGCTGGACGCACTCCACGCCTCTCCGACGACACTGCGGATCGATCTCTCGGGCGTCGAGCACCTGAGTGCCGACGGGGCGGGCGCGTTCCTCGCCGGCCTGAGAGCGGCCCGCTCGCGCGGCACGCACCTGAAAGTGACCAACGCATCCCCGCAAGTGGCCAAGATGCTCGCTCGCGTCGGACTGCGCGGCATCCTGAGCGCCGGCGAAGGGCGCGACAGCCCGGACGCATGACCCCACGGGAGGATCTGGCCATGAGCACCGAAAACGATCACGAGCCGGTCTTCGTCCGCTCCAAGTGGGGAACCAATCGCTACGTCTACAACCCGCGCAACCCGGTCGGCGTCGCGCTCATCGTGCTCTCGCTGCTCTTCGCCGCCGGCGCGATGTACTCCCTGAGGGCCTCCTCCCAATGGAGCGAGGACGAGCTGCGCGACGCCGTCCACCGGGCGGCCGGGACACTGGACGGATCCCCGCAGCGGAAGTACGACTGGACCGGGCACAGCGACTACAGCTCACTCATCGACGACGCGATCAGGAAGACCGGTGTGGGGCCGCGTTTCGGGGCCCGGGTGTCCGAGGTGGGCGATAAAACGCACCTGTACGAGATCGGCTCGGACGACACCGAAGGCATCCACTGCATGACGATTACGGAGATACCGGGACCCAAGACCGACGCCGTCTCCCGGGAGGTACATCTCGACGTGTCCGTGGAAGACCACGGATGCGAAGAGCCCGAGATCTGAGGGGACTTGGCGGAACCCACAGTGATCAGCGCCAATCCCTCGGCGACTCACCCACACCAAAGATCGAGCGTGGTCATTCCCTGCTCGTCTGTGTAGCGTGGCGAGCGCAAAGCTGTCATGTACGAGCAATGCAACGGGGGAGTCGTAGATGTCTTTCGACGACGAGTGGGCCCAGGCGAAGGCGGCGGCTGTCATGCGCCTGAACGGGGCGCCGGGCGGGTCGGCCAAGCCGGGATCCGCAGATTATGTGGTTCACGATGACGAACTGGGTGCCATCGGCCATGCGGCCCACGGGCTCTTCAACGGCCTGGAGTCGGGCGGGAAGCACGCGCGGGCGGCCAGCGAGACGGCGGGATCCAGCCTGAAGGGTGACGGGTTCGTCACGGGTGCGGCGCTGAGCTGAGCGAGGTGAACACCACCTGGGAGACCCAGGTGAAGAGCCTGCTGCAGGCGTGCGCGCACATCTCCAACCACCTGGATTACACCAGGGCGTCCCGCAAGGCGGACGATGAGTGGATCGGCGCCCAGATGCGCATCGTCGGGCCGGTGGTGCCGGGTGATGACGGTGCCGTGCCCGCCTCGCAGATCAGCAAGTACTTCCGGTAAGGAGCAGCACCGACATGCCCACGTTCGAGCAGCTCCTCAACGCGAAGCTCACGCCTCTCGGCACCGCGGTCACCCAGTGGACCGAGATGATCACCAAGCTGACGCAGCTCCAGACCGACGCCAAGGCCATGAAGTCGAAGGCCGACAAGTCCACCTGGAAGGGCGAGAACGCCACCGTCACCAAGGAGTTCGTCACCAAGACGGCCAAGGAGTTCGACGACGCCGTCACCGAGGCCGAGTCCGTACGCGACCTCCTCAAGGACGCCCACACCCTGTTCAAGACCGCACAGGACGACCTCAAGGCGGTGTACGAGAACCCGCCGCCGGGTATCACGATCCACCCCGACGGGGTGATCAGTCACCGCGTCCACCCCGATCGCCGGGCGAAGGACAGCACCGAGCCTGTGGCCACTGAGGCGCAGTTCGACGCCCTGCGCCAGAAGCTGGAGGGCATCCTCAAGCGGGCCGCCGAAGCGGACGAGATGTGCGCCTGGGGACTGCGTGCCCTGATCAAGAACCACCCCAACGACTTCGGCAGCACCGACCTCGGCGGCGTCGCCGACGCCAAGCGGATGCGCGCGGAGGAGCAGCAGCAGGCCGCGAACGGCCGTGAGGCCGCCAAGCTCTATGCCCGCTGGGACCACCTCGACGACGAGGAGCGCGAGCGGCTGCTGCGGCTCGCCGAGGGCGGCAAGGACTCGCCCGCCTTCGCCGAGCAGCTGATGACGAACCTCAGCTACCGCGGCCGCGACCAGCAGGAGGCGGTGCTCCTGCTCGCGGGCAGCCTGGAGGCCGGCGGCCGCGACGGCCAAGTCTCCAGTGCCGACGCCCGCCTCTACAAGGCCCTCTCCGGCTCCCTCGCCACCGCCACCGGACCCGACTCCTCGATCGGCTCTCCTGGCGGCGTCACCTCGGCCTGGACCGACAAGCTCATCACCACGGCCCGCGACGGCAACGGCCTTCCCAACCGCCACCCCGGGTACATCGGGGGCGGCGCCGCAAGCCTGAAGAATCTCACGGACCTGATGGCCGCGGACGTCGGAGACAAGGCGTACGACGCGAACGACAAGAAGTCGTCCGCGTACGACAAGGACAAGGACGACCCGCGCTACAGCGAAGCCTTCCTGACCGAGGTCGGCGACACCATCCGCGAGTGGGAGACGAACAACGAGGACGCCTACGACGGCGTCATGAAGAACTGGCAGGGCACGCAGGAGGACCCGATGAAGGGTCTGATGAACGCCATGGGCCGCAACCCCTCCGCGGCCACCCACTACTTCGACCCGAACACCACGGACAACCTCACGTACTTCCTGGAGGACCGCGACTGGCCGGGTGGTGCCGTCGAGGACAAGATGCCCGACGAGCTGAAGCAGACCTCGGCCCGCACGGAGTTCGGCGCCGCGCTGGAGGCCGCGGCCACCGGCCGCGAACCGGGCAGCCCGCTGCACCCCGTCCCCGCCCACCACGACGGCGCGCAGACCGCGATCTTCGAGCGGATCGTCAAGGAGTACAGCGGCGACGAGGCACAGAAGAACCAGAGCGCCGTGCCCTTGTCCATGCGGACGAGCATGGGCAACATGATCGGGGACTACGCCTCGGACGTGCACCAGATCCTCGGCAAGAACATGGACGGGCGCACCGACTTCAACAACCTCAACATCGACCGGGGCGACCTCACCCGCGTCATTCGCGGCGTCGCAGAGGACCCCAGGGCGTTCGGTGTCATCCACCATTCACAGAGCGTGGTCATCGCCGACGGGCTGAACCGGTTTCCGGACGACTCGTTCCGCAAGGAGGACCCTGAGCTTCGTGCCTGGGTCAAGCAGTCGGCGTCGGTACTGGGCCACCTCGACGGCGTGCGCGGCGACGTCATCTACGACCTCGGCCAGGCGCAGAAGGACGCCAACGGCTGGAACAAGATGATGAACTACCACATCATTGGCGCCCCCTTGACGGCCATCCCCATCGCCGGCGACGCGATCCAGCGCTCGGTGGACGTCGGTACGGCCACGTACATGAACGAACTCAACGCCAAGGTTGACGCGGAGACCCGCAACAACATGGTCAACCACTACGAAAACGGCGAGAACCAGATGTACGCCATGATGCGCAGGATGGCGATGGAGAAGGGTCTCAAGGAAAGCGAGCTGGACCTGAGCCCGGGGGAGTACGAGGACGGCCTCCAGCCGACTGCCGAGCAGTGGTACCAGAACGGCATCAAGGACGCCGACATGAAAATGGGCGAGCGGTACTGATGAACAAGAAGTACCTGCTGCTGGCCGTGGCGGTCGTCGTCGCGGCGGCCGTCATCACCGCGGTCAACCTCTGGCCGACGGAGCGCAAGGAGCTCCGCGCGCGCAACCTGTGCCTGGGCATGCTCAGCGAGGCGACGGCCGGTCTGCTCCACGATGGCAAGGGCGGCCGTGTCGTCGTCGACGAGGATACTGGTGGCGCATCGGGGGCCGAAGCCAACAAGCCTGCAGACCCGGTCTTCTCCACGATCTGCTTCGTCGGCCGTCAGAACGCCGGCGCTGCGACGACCCGGATCCAGTACACCCTGGACGTACGGCCCGCGGACGCGCGCAACGCCGCGACGAAGGACACCACCCCGATCGGGGGCGGGCGCTCGGGCTGGGTGGGCCCGCGGCAGAGCGAGGTGCAGCTCCCGGCCGCCTGCGGTAAGGAGATGGGAACGACCGCCCGGTACGTCACCCTGACCCTCAAAATCTCACCGGCCGTCCTCGTCGAGGAGGACTGGAACACCACCTCGCTGATCGCCTCCTCCCGCACGATCCTCCTTGAGAGCGTCGGCAACCTGGCCAAGCAGTACGACTGTGCCTAGAGGTGTCCTCCGGTCGATCACGTAGGCAGCAGCCGATAACAAGGGCAAGGCGCAGGCGGGCGCTTCAGACCGGCCGGCGCGGTGGTGTCCCATGCCGTGGGGCGCGCACGGACGCGGCCATGTGGCCTGCGCTCGCGGCTCCAGCGCATCGACCACGCGGTGTGGACACGGTTTGGCTCGATCGGGCAGAAGACTTCTGCCTGCCGGAGCCGCGCGCGGAACGGTGACACGGCCGTGGTTCAGGTCACCAGGTCCCGTCGCCGCAGGCCGGTCAGCCCCGCGGCCACCAACGTGCCCGTCAGCGCTCCGAGGATCAGCAGCGGCGGCCAGGACACGGCCGCGCCGGGAAGCTTCGGGAGGTGACCGAACGGCGAGACGTTCAGGACGGGTTGCGGCAGGTCCAGCGCCGGGCCGATCCAGCCCAGCGCCAGGCACAGCCCGGCGGCCGCCCACGCCGTCGGGGTTGCCTTCGGCAGGGCGCCGTACAGCAGCACCGCCACGCCCCCGAGGGCCCACACCGCCGGGAGCTGCGCGAGCGCGGCTCCCAGGACGGGCCCGGCGTCCCGACCGTAGGAGAGGGTCAGCCCGGTCGCCGCCGCGACCATGAGCAGCACCGCGCCGCCGAAGGCGACGAGCAGGTGGCCCGCCGCCCAGCGCAGGCGACTCACGGCGTTCGCGAGGATCGGCTCGGCGCGCCCGGAGGTCTCTTCGCCGTGCAGCCGCAGCACCGAGCCGACGACGTACAGCGTCGCCACCATCCCGAAGAGGTCGGTCATCGCGGCGAGGAAGGCGTTCTCCAGGCCGGACTGCCCGCCCATGCGCTCGAAGATCTGCCGGGCCTGCGCGTTGTCGCCGACGAGGTCGCTCGCGCCCTCGACCATGCCGCCGAAGACCAGCCCCGCGGCCAGGAAGCCCAGCGTCCAGCCGAGGAGGCCGCCCCGCTGGAGCCGCCACGCGAGGGCACCGGCGGTGGCGAGGCGTCCGGAAGCGGGGCCGGGCCGGGCGGGCAGGAAGCTCATGCCGACGTCGCGCCGCCCGGCGAGCCCGTACGCCACGGCCGTCTGGGCGGCGACCGCAGCCACCATGAGCACGAGCACCCACCAGCGTTCGGAGGCGAAGGCGCGGACATTCCCGGCCCAGCCGACGGGGGAGAGCCAGGTCAGAGCGGACGCGCCACCCGCATCGCCCGCCGCCCGCAGCAGGAAGGCCGCGCCCAGCACCGCCGCCGTCAGGCCCTTCGCGAGCCGCGCGCTCTCGGTGAGCTGGGCGACGATCGCCGCCATGGTGGCGAACACCATGCCGGTGCCACCGACCGCGAGACCGAGGGCGAGCGCTCCGGCCGCGCCCTCGCCGGCCAGCCCGGCGGTGATGACGAGTGCGACGGCGGTGTTGGCGGTCAGCGCGGTCAACAACGCGGCGGTCAGCGGCGCCCGGCGGCCCACCCGGCCCGCCGACAGCATCTCCTGACGCCCTGTCTCCTCTTCCTCCCGCGTGTGCCGTACGACGATGATCAGGCTCATCACGGCCGCCAGCACCGCCGCGAAGACCCCGAACCGCCACGCCACCAGCGCGCCCGTCGAGTCGCCGAACACCGGCCCGTACAAGGACCGGATCGAGCTGTTCGCGTTCATCGACGCGGCGACCCGCGCCCGTGCGGCGGGTGTGTCGTAGAGCGCCCCGATCGAGCCGGCCCCGCTGGCGACCATGCCACCGACGACCACCGCCCACAGGGGCAGCATCAGCCGGTCGCGGCGCAGCGCCAGCCGCGCAAGGGAGCCTGTGCCGGTCAGCGCGCTCATCGCCCGGCCTCCTCGGCGACGGCGTAGTGGCGGAGGAACAGCTCCTCCAGGGTGGGCGGGGTGCTGGTCAGCGACCGGACCCCGGAGTCGGTGAGGGATGTCAGCACCGCGTTCAGGTGGTCGGTGTCGACCTGGAGGCGAACGCGGTTGCCTTGTACGTCGAGGTCATGGACGCCCGGGAGGTGCGCGAGCCCGTTGGGAGGGCCGAAGAGCTCGGCGGTGACGCTCGTACGGGTTAGGTGGCGCAGCTCGGCGAGTGAGCCGGTCTCCACGGTCCGCCCCTTGCGGATGATGCTGACCCGGTCGCAGAGGCTCTCCACCTCGCTCAGGATGTGCGAGGAGAGCAGGATGGTCCGGCCGCGCTCGCGCTCCTCGGCGACGCACCTCTGGAAGACCGCCTCCATGAGCGGGTCGAGGCCGCTCGTCGGCTCGTCGAGGATCAGCGCGTCGACGTCCGAGGCGAAGGCCGCGACGAGGGCGACCTTCTGGCGGTTGCCTTTGGAGTACGTACGGCCCTTCTTGGTGGGGTCCAGTTCGAACCGCTCGATGAGTTCCTCGCGGCGGACGGGGTCGAGGCCGCCGCGGAGCCTGCCGTAGAGGTCGATGACCTCGCCGCCGGAGAGGTTGCGCCACAGCGTGACGTCGCCGGGGACGTACGCCACGCACCGGTGCAGCTCAACGGCGTCGTACCAGGGGTCGCGTCCCAGCAGCCGAGCGGCGCCGGAGTCGGCGCGCAGCAGGCCGAGCAGAACACGGATGGTGGTGGACTTCCCGGCGCCGTTGGGGCCGAGGAAGCCGTGGACCTCGCCGGTCGCGACGGTCAGGTCGAGGCCGTCCAGCGCGTGTGTCCGCCCGAATGACTTGTGCAGTCCGGACACGGAGATGGCGTTCGTCATGTTTCCGAACGTACGCGAGTTTCACAAATTTGTGAAGTTAAGGAAGCGTATAAAGTCGGGGGACGTACCGGACGACAGGAGACGATGAGCCCATGGGCAACGAGGAACAGGTGAGCCGCTTCGTGGAGCGCTTCGCGGCCGAGCTGACCGAGGCCGGAATGCAGCGCATGGCGTCCCGCGTCTTCGCCGCGCTCCTCGCCTCCGACAGCGGTGCACGGACCTCCGCCGAACTCTCCGAGCAGCTGCGGATCAGTCCGGCCGCCGTGTCCGGCGCCATCCGCTACCTCAATCAGGTCGGCATGGTCAGCCGAGAGCGGGAGCCCGGCTCGCGGCGGGATCGGTACGTGCTGCACAACGAGCTCTGGTACGAGACCTTTACCCGTCGCGATCAGATCCTCACCCGCTGGGAGACGATCTTGCGTGAGGGCGCCGAGAGCCTGGGCCGGGACTCGGCGGCGGGGGCGCGGGTGGCGGAGACGGCGGAGTTCTTCGAGTTCCTCCAGAAGGAAATGCACCAGATGCTGGACCGCTGGCGCGAACATCGCGCGACGCGTCCGCAGCCCGACTGACCGCGTCCCGGAGCACCGCGATGATGCGGCCGGGCGGCGAGCCTCTCCTCGTACGCCACCAAGGCGCGTGGTCCATCGGACCGCCGTTGTACGCGCCACCGGAGTGCCGTTGGCGTAGCGGGTCGGTAGACCACCTCGGGAGTCACCTGCGACAGGGACGGGGACGGCGGAGCCGCCCGGGCAAGCTCCATGGTGACAAGGGCTAGGACTACGACCACCTGCGACGATGGTTACGCGGCTGTGGCATCACGCCCTGGATCGCACGCAAGGGTACGGACTCCAGCCAACGACTGGGCCGGCACCGCTGGACCATCGAATGCACCATGGCCTGGCTCACCGGATGCCGGTGCCTGCACCGCAGCTACAAGCGCAAAGCCAGCCACTTCCTCGCCTTCGTCAGGCATCGCCTGCACCCTTATCTACTACCGCCGACTCATCAGATACGACGGCTTGTTGGGCGTCACTTGCTGACCGTTGCGGGGAGTGATGTCCTCGGGCTGACGTCTCGCGGGAAACGCCCTCCGGTCGGCGGCCTTACGGCGTACGCTGGCAAGGCCCAACTGGTGAATTAGAAAGGCCACTTGGTGGATCCGCGGGGCTGGAAACTCGCCGTGGCAACCCTGTTCGGGCACCCTGGGCGCGGGTAGGCCATGCCTTGCCGCGCGCATGTTACGCGCGCGGATCCGGCTTCGACCGAGGGGGGCGTCAGTGCGAAACAGATTGGCTGGTCTGGGGCTCGGTGAAGTCCGCGGCGATTACGCCATCATCAACCCTGCGCTGGGCACCACGCTGCAGGTGCTGCGGGGGATGTTGCTGATCCTCTGGATCGCCCTGCTCGTCACCAGTGTCGTCAACCCGTCCGCGGTCGACGGCAATGCCGCTGTCGCGACAGCCGTGGTGGCCGCGGTGTACGCCCTGAAGTTCGGATGGCGCTGGCTGACCGCCCGGCTTGGTGTGAACAGGTGTTACCTGTGCTCGGACGGCGTGGCCGTCACCAACCTGTTCGGCCAGATACGCGACTCCGTGGCGTGGAACGAGGTGACCGGAGTGCGGCACAGGACAGTAGCGAGTCTCGTCATGGCCTGCCACCGCATCGAAATCTTCAGAAGCCGCTCCGCCACGCCCCTTTGGTTCGTGGCGCCGGGAGCGAAGTCCGCCCTAGTGCAGGCTCTGTTCGACGAGGGCAGGCGCAGCGGCGTACTCCAGTGATCTGTGCACGGGCGTTGACGGTGACTCCTGAACTGCAGCGGCGGTAGTTCGAGCGCGCCGCTCCGCTCAGCTACGAGCGTGGCGCCGGGCCATGACCTGGCTTGCCAGCTGCCGCAGACTCACCAATTCACCTGTAGATGGCCGATGGCCGATGGCAGGGATCGCTGGGGCTGCGCGCTGGTTGGCAACGTCGTCGCGTGTCTAGGCACTGTCCGGTTGATCTTGCCGACGGCGGCACGGCTGGCCGACGCCGTTGGCTGCGCGGCTTCTCCAGCTTTCGGAGATGTCTCCATTTCGCATCCAGCGAGAGCGGCCGGACGGCCGCTGGGTCGGAGCAGGGGAGAAGTGTCATTCGGCCACCGGGTGGGCGGGTGAGCAGGTAGCGTGCCCGCTGATCGTGCGTAAAGCGGTTCGCCGACCTGGTCGGCCGGCACGGCGAGCACTCGTCCATGGTCCCCGAGGCCCTCACCTCGTACATCAAGCAGCGCCAGGGCTGCGACTACAGCCACCACGGCCGCGCCGGAAACCCGTCCACGGACTTCGTCCCGGACGAGATCTCGACCGCTTCTGCCTGCTCGGCCCACCGGCCGCCCACATCGCGAAACTGAAGGAGCTCCGGGCCCTGGGCGTCGACCAGTTCGCCGTCTACGCCATGCACGACGCGAAGGAAGTAACGATCGACGCCTACGGCTCCGAGATCGTCCCAGCACTCATGGGCTGACAGTCCAAAGCAGCGACGCGCCGATGGGTGAGACGCACCCGGCACTGCTTCGAACCGGCAGGAGACCGAGAGCGCTGAGGCCAGGGGGACGCACGAGATGCGACCCAAGAGGAGGATCTTCTTGACCTGCCGTGGATTCGGCCTCGGCGACGGTGGCCGGCACGGCACGTGCATGGCTTTGAGGCGTGTGCGGACGCTGGACCGTTCTCTCGGCGATCCGGCGGTAGAACTCTTCGATGCCGAAGGTCTTGGCCTGCTGACCGCGCGCTGCGTGCAGCGTTTCGGCCACCGGCCGTCAGAGCCATGAGACCACTGATCAGCTGATCGGATTGGCCTTACCGCAGTACCTGCTGGACATCCGGTGTCATGGACGCGTGGGACTTCGACATTTCCTTGCGGATCATGCCGATCCACTCACTTCCTGGGATGCCATTCGGTGGCGGATCCGTGCGGATCGAGTAGCCCTCGGTGCGCTGCGGAAACCGCACCTCCGACCCCGCTCGGTCAGTGGCGTCCCCGGAGGCCCTTCGTGATCAGCCTGACGACGCCCAGGCAGGCCCCCGCCAGGGCGAGTGGCCAGCCGCGCAGCATTCGACTGCCGGCCGGGAGGAGATCTCGTGTCCGGTCGAAGGCGCTCAGGGGTACGCCGAGGACGGCGTTGACCGGTGGCCTCCGGGGCACCACGGGGTGGGGACGCGTGGGTGCGGTGCGGCGCACGGTTTCCCATGCCGAGCCGAGCCCGCGGAGGCGCGTCGTGTCGAGGCAGTCCTGCAGCCGGGGCAGCAGCAGATCCTCCTCGTCGCGGATGTCCTGACGGATCAGGGCGAATGCCTCGGCAGCGAGCTCGTCGTGACGTGGATCGTCCGGCCCGATCCTCTCCATCTCCGTGACCAGGTCGTTGATCTGCTGGTGCTCGTTCTCGACCCTCGAGGTCAGCTCCTCCCCATCGGTTGCGAGACGGCGAAGTGCGGGCCACAGGACGGTCTCTTCGGCGAAGGCGTGACTGAAGGTGAGCCGCACGATGTCCTTGAGGGTTCGCTGCCGCTCCTCCCGTGACCCGTGGCCCGACTCGTACAACGCCATCAAGCGGTCGAGCTCGGCGTGGTCCCGGCGCTGTCTGGCCAGGATGCTGGCGTTGCCGCCGAGCTGCTCGATGCTCTGTTCCGCGATCGACTGGGTCATGATCACCCTCCTGGGGCAGTGGTTCGGCTTGGCCGGGCGGGTTGGGCGGCACGCGGGACACCGGGCGCGATCATGCCGAGGCCGAGTACCAGGTGCGGCCAGATGCCGCCCGTCCGAGCGGTACGCCCAGATCACCCCGGCGATTACCCCACCCGGGGACTCCTAGACACGGCTCATCGGCGGCGCTCGCACAGCGGCCGGCCGACGTGCGGGTTACTTATCACCTCACGGGGAAGCCGACCGGTATGGAACGGCGCGATGCCGACGGCGGGAAACTCGGCGAGAACGAGTACCTTGCCGGCCCGGTACGGCGAATTCGGCGGGGTACCAGTGCGTTACACCAGTGCGTTACCGGCGACGCTTCCGGCCGGGGTAATCACCAGCTCGGAAGGGCATGACCATGAGTGACCCCATGACCGAGCCGGCACCTTCCCGGGCGGAGGGCGAGCGGGGGCCGGAACCAGAGCAGCGAATCGAAGAGCCCACAGGCGCCGACCGCCCCGACGTTCCGCGTACGACACCGTCACAGGCCGGGGGCGCACGCGGCACCGACCGGTGTTGAGCATGGCGGACATGGCCGCGCAACGGGTGCGCCTGCCGATGCTGCGGTGCTCCTGGGTCACCCAGTGCTTCATCCATTGGCCCTACCCGCCCGAAACAGTACGGCGACTCCTGCCCCACGGCCTGGAGGTGGATGAGTGCGCGGGCGCGGCGTGGGTCAGCCTCACCCCGTTCGTAATGGCGGATCTGCGCCCGCATCCGCTCCCGGCCGTGCCCGGGCTGCCCCGCTTCCCGGAGACCAACCTGCGGACGTACGTACGGCGTCCTGGCGGCCGACGCGGGTTGTGGTTCTTCTCGCTGGACGTCACCAACCCGCTCATGCCGGCTGCCCAGGCGGTCGGCGTCCCGTACCGGCTTGCCCGCCTGCACGTGGCACAGGAGGGTGACCGCCTGGAGTACACCGGCACACGACGCCGCGCCGACGTGTCCTACCGCCTGGCTGTCCGGTGTGGGGAGCGCATTACACAGCCGACGGACCTGGACATCTGGCTGACCTCCCGTTGGCGGGCCTACACCCGGCGTCTGGGCACGCTGTGGGAGGTGCCCGTCGAACACGAGCCGTGGCCCCTCGCCGGAGCTGCCATCGAATCGCTGGCGGAGAACCTGCGGGACGCCGCAGGACTTCCGCCGTGCGAAGCGGAGCCGCTGGTCCACTACTCGCCGGGCGTACGTGATGTACGGCTTGGCTTCGCCCGGCCGGCCAGGTGAGGCTACGGAGCCCAGCGTACGAGTGCCCGGCGTTCGGCCTCCCCGCCGTGCCAGGGGCAGCGCACCGGTCGTCCACGACTCTCGCGCCTCGGCCGGGCCACGTGCCCAGGACCCCGACGCCGCTGACCCGGCCTGGCGCACCGGGAAGCAGCGCCCCGCACCCGCATGACCACGGCGAGCCGGCGCACAGGCACCGTGCTACGGCCCGGTCGTACTGCCGGCGACGGGGTTGTCACTAGGGAGCGCCACGGAGGTTCTCGACTATTGGTCCTTTTGCGTGGATTCGCCGGTAGGTACAGACTGATCACAGGGAATCCATGGGGCATGGGCGCGGCTTCGGCATATCGGCCGAAGGGGGAGCGCGACGGTGTGTCCGATCAGCCCCGTTCCTGCTCAGGGCGTGCAAGGAGGAGCCCATGAGTGGTGAGTCCGCAGACATTACCGGACGTGCGCAGCACGTGGGGCAGACAGCGAAAGAGCAGGCATCGGCCACGGCCGGTGAGGCAAAGCAGGCCGCCACTAAGGTCGCTGGAACGGCTGCCGACCAAGTCAAGGCAGTGACGGGGGAGGCGCGGCAGCAGGCCGGCACCGTGGTACAGGAACTGCGGGGCCGCGTGACCGACCAGGCGCAGAGCCAGACTCAGCGTGCGGCGGGTGCGTTGCGGCAGTGGGCCGACGACCTGGGAAGTATGGCGCAGAACGCGCCCGGTGATTCCCCCGCTCGCACCCTGGTGGAGCAGGCGGCGGATGGCGGGCATCGCGTGGCGGAGTACCTGGACGAACAAGGCCCCGCGGGTCTGATGGGGAATCTGCAGGATTTCGCCCGTCGACGGCCGGGAGCGTTCCTGGCCGGCGCGGCGCTGAGCGGCTTGGTGATCGGCAGGTTGGCCAAGGCCGGCAGCAAGGCCGGCTCTTCCTCGCAGAGCTCCTCGACGACCCCGGCTGCTGTTGAAGGTGCCGTACGGCCCGAGCTGCCGGGTTATCCGGAGGCATGAGATGTCCTCGATACCGCCGCAGCCGCCAGAGTCACGCAAGCAGGACAGCTCAGTGCCGGAGCTTCTGTCCGAGGTGACTTCGGATATTCAGACGTTGTTCCGGAAGGAGATCGAGCTGGCCAAGGCGGAGATCCGCGAGGAGGCCACCAAGGCGGGCAAGGCCGCTGGAATGTTCGGCGGGGCCGGGTTCGCCGGCTACATGGTGGCCCTGTTTCTCTCCCTGGCGGCCATGTTCGCCCTGGCCAACGTGATGGACACCGGATGGGCCGCATTGCTGGTCACCGGAGTGTGGGCAGCGATCGGTGGCGTGCTGTTCGCACTGGGTCGCTCCCGGATGCGGAGCGTGTCGCCGAAGCCCGAGCAGACCGTGCAGACGCTGAAGGAGGACGCGCAATGGGCACGTCACCCGACCAGATAAGGGCCGACATAGAAGCGACCCGCGACAAATTGTCCGGTGACATCGATCAGCTGGCCGACCGCACCAGCCCCCGCCGCATGGCGCACCGCCGCACTGAACGGGTCCGCGCAGCCGCCTCGGGTCTCAGGGAGCGGGTCATGGGCACCGTTGCCAGTTCTCCGGGGCAGGCCCGGGGCGGCGCGCGGCAGGTAGCGCAGTCGGTGCAGGAGGGCGCGGGCCAGGCCGCGAGTACGGTCCGTGAGACCGCGGAACAGGCAGGGGAGGCGGTCCGTAGTGCGCCTGAAACGGCCGTGCGGCAAACGCAGGGCAGTCCGTTGGCAGCTGGGCTGATCGCTTTCGGCACCGGGCTGCTGGTCGCCTCACTTCTGCCCGTCTCCCAGGCCGAGCAGCAGGCAGCCTCCGAGCTGTCCGACAAAGCGGGCCCGGCGATCGAGCCGGTCAAACAAGCAGCGGTCGAATCTGCTCAGCAATTGAAGGAGGGCGCTACCGAGGCGGCACAGCAGGCCGCCCAGGAGGTCAAGGAGACCGCCGCCCAGGCCGCCCGTACCACCGGGGAGCAGGCCCGCGAGCAGGCCGGGCAGGTCAGCGAGCAGACCCGGCAGTCCACCGGCGCTGTGGCCGGCGAAGCCCGTGAGCAAACCCCGCGTCCCCAGTCGTGAAATCCCCGCCGGCGCCACTTTGCGTAGGCGCTGGCGGTGGACGATGCCCGGGCTGCGGTTTTCGCACGAGTGAGGCCATGATGCGACACCATGCAGATGGCGACGGTGCTTCGCGCGCCGGTGGGCACGAGCAGTCGCCGGCCGAGAAGCCGACGGACCTGCCCAAGAAGTCCTGGGGCGGTGTGCTGAAGCGCACCATGAAGGAGTTCAAGGAGGACAACCTGACCGACTGGGCAGCCGCCCTCACGTACTACGGGGTGTTGTCCATCTTCCCCGCTCTGCTGGCGCTGGTGTCGGTCCTGGGCCTGCTGGGCAGCTCCACCATCAAGCCGCTGATCGACAATCTGGGCAGCCTCGCCCCCGGCGCCGCACGCGACATCCTGAACAGCATGCTGACGCAGCTGCAGAGCAGCCAGGGCAAGGCAGGTCTCGCGCTGATCATCGGAATCGCGGTCGCCCTGTGGTCGGCTTCCGGATACATCGCGGCCTTCATGCGCGCCTCCAACGCCGTCTACGACATCGGCGAAGGACGGCCGGTGTGGAAGACCCTGCCCACACGGCTTGCCATCACCCTGGTCGTGATCGTGCTGCTGGCCGCCATGGCGGTCGGCGTGATCTTCACCGGCACCCTGGCCAAGAAAGCCGGCGAAGTCCTGGGCGTCGGCGATACGGCCATCACCGTATGGAACATCGCCAAGTGGCCCGTACTCATCCTGCTGTTCAGCCTGGTGCTCGCCCTGCTCTACTGGGCGTCCCCGAACGTCAAACGAGGCTTTCGCTGGGTGAGCCCCGGCAGCATCCTCGCCGTGGTCATCTGGATCATCGCCTCGGCCCTCTTCGCGCTGTACGTGGCCAATTTCTCCAGCTACGACAAGACCTACGGCAGCCTCGCGGCCGTCATCATCTTCCTGATCTGGCTGTGGATCTCCAACATCGCCATCCTCCTCGGCCTGGAGTTCAACGCCGAACTCGAACGCGGCCGTGCCCTGGACGCAGGGCACCCGCCGGGAGAAGAGCCCTACGTCGAGCCCCGCGACACCCGCAAACTCTGAGCCTCGCGACTTCATTACCGAATTACCGGCACCGTCAAGCCGCACGTCGACGCGGAGAGCGCCGTTGAGTCCTTTGGAACTGGTTGAGCCGCGTTGCTGAGGTGGAAGGTTGCCGATGCCGTGACCATGTGCGGTGATGCACGTGGGCGGGTGGCACCGCGTGCACCGGAGTGTCCTGCGGTTCTTGGTTTGCTTCACGGCGCTGGGCTGAGACCGGCGTTGTTCATGATTCCGGTGACCGCCCTGTCATGGCAGACGGCCCCTGGTCTTCCCCGCGGGGACCAGAGGTTGTCGAGGTCAGGAGGCGGTCCAGGATGGTCGCGTTCGACGACCCACCTGCGGGGCAGGACGAGAACCCGGCGGCGGCTGACGGTCTTGACCGTGAGGTTGAGGTGCTGTTGAGGCTAGCGGGTCAGGCTGCCGTTTCGCGGCAGGTCGGAGGCTCGGCCTCTGGCGGCAGCGCGGCGCCCGAGCGGCGATGGAAGTTGCCCTGGAGACGTCCGAGTCCGTGAATGAGGTCCTGCAGGACGTTCGCGAACTAGATCAGGCGCCCGCCCTCGCGGACGGGCTCACGATTCCTCGGCCTCGGTGTCACCGGAGGACAGGGTCGCCCTTCCCCTGCGGTACACCACCACCCCGCACACCGCGAGGAGGAGGACGGCCACGGCGGACACCCCGAGCGCCGTCTGCTCGGCGAAGAGCCTTCTCAGTACGTCGAGCGCACCGAGCCCTGCGGTCGCGTAGATCAGCGCCCAGGCCGCCCCGCCCACGAACAGGGCGGGGAGGTAGCGCGGCAACGGCATGCGCATGCTGCCGGCCAGGAAGTTGGCGGCGGTCTGGAAACCGACGGTCAGGAAGGAGACGGCCACCACCGGCGCGCCCCACCGCTGGATCGCCCGCTCGGCGCGCCGGAACTTCGCCGAGGAGGTCCGCTCGGCGAACCTGCTGCGCCGGGCACCGGCGCCGGCGAGCCACCCGACGGCGAACGTCCCTCCGGCGCGAAGCAGCACGATGACATACAGGGCTCCGGCCGTGAGCGCGATCCTAGCCACCACCGTCTCTCACCTGCGCCCTGCCTCTGTCCGTTCCGTCCTATGGGTTGCCACCTGCGGCACCGGAACCCGAACCTGCAGCCAAGAAAGGTCACCCTAACCGAACGCGCATGCGGGGTACAGGGCGCCACCCGAGGAACGACAAGCCGAAGGCACTCCGGGCCGTGGGAGCCGACCAAGCGCGGGGTATGCGGGCGGGCATGGGTGAGATCCTGATCGGTACATGCTCCTGGACGGACAAGGCACTCGTGGCCAGCGGGTGGTACCCGCCGGGGCGGCGGGACCCGGAGGGGCGGCTGCGGCACTACGCCGAGCACTTCCCCGTGGTGGAGGTCGACGCGACCTACTACGCACTGCCCAGCACGCGCAACAGCCTCCTGTGGGCCGAACGCACCCCGCCCGGCTTCCGCTTCGACGTCAAGGCGTTCTCCCTCCTCACCGGCCACCCGACCCGCAGCGCCGCCCTGCCCGCCGACCTGCGCGACCGGCCCCTCACCACCCGCGACCCCGGACTCCTCGACGAGATCTGGCACCGTTTCAGCGAAGCCCTCCGGCCGCTGCGGGACACGGGCCGCCTCGGCACCCTGCTGTTCCAGTTCCCGCCCTGGTTCGCCCCCGGCGCGCGGTCCGAGGCCGCCCTCCGGCACACCCGGCGACGCGCCGCCGGCTGGCCCGTGGCCGTGGAGTTCCGGCACCCCGGCTGGTGGCGGGAGGACCACCGGGCTCGTACCACCGCCCTGCTGAGGGAGCTGAACGCCGCCGCCGTGGCCGTGGACACGCCGCAGGGCCTGCCCACCTCGATACCCCCGGTCACCCCGGTCGCCTCACCCGAGCTGGCGGTGGTGCGCTTCCACGGACGCAGCCCCGAGTGGGGCACGGGCACCAAGGAGGACCGCTTCCGCCACACCTACGTGGAAGACGAGCTGCGCGAGTGGCGGCCCCGCCTCCGCGCCCTGGCCGAGCGCGTCACGCAGCTGCACGTCCTGTTCAACAACTGCTGCGCCGACGCGGCCGTACGTGCCGCCGCGTCCATGCGGCGCATCTTGGGCCCGTGCACACATCCGTCGGACGTCTCCGGGTAGGAGATCGGTACAGACAGACCTCAGGAGGAGCCATGTCCGGACTGATGGCACGCATCCAGCGCTTCACCCGCAGCCCGCAGGGCCGGCGGACCATCGCCTCGGCGCGCCGCGCCGCCGCCGACCCGCGCAACCGCACCCGGGCCCGCGGACTGCTCGCCCGGCTCCGCGGGCGCCGGTGACGCGGATCGGCCTCAAGCTGAAGAGCTGAACGGGCGCCGCTCGGTCCCCGCCGAGCCCCCCGTAAGACACAGAGAGCAGCGCTCCCTGCCGTCCCAGTCCGCCCACCCGAAGACGCCGGGCGACAGGGAGCGCCCCTCCAACTCGTCGCGTACCGCGACCCGGTAGTCCCACACCGACGCGATGTACGGGTGGTAGACGTCGTGGAAGCGGGGCTGGGACAGCAGGGCGCCCGCGGCGACGGCGCGCCGCAGCGCGCGCAGCTGCTCGAACATGGCCTGCCCGGCCGCGGCGACCGGCGCCGCGGCGTCGATGAACAGCCGCTCCCGCACCTCGTAGATGCGCGCGTCGGCGAGCGCGGCACGGCTCGCCGCCTCCCGGTCGAGGGAGGGGTGCGGGTCCTGGGCCAGTTCACGCAGCCGCGTGTGGGCGGTGCCCGCCGCCGAGATGAAGTCGATGTACACCTCGCGCCGCAGCGCGCCGAGACCCCGTCCCTGCTCCTGCCGGGTCCGCAGCCGGTCGGCGAGCACCGTCCCCGCTATCGCGATGACCGCGCCCCCGAGCGTCGCCACCAACGTCAACCACTCCACCCCGAGCCCCCCTGCTCCGCCCTGCCCGCTGCGGTGGCGGCACCGTAGCATCCACCGCCGACACCACCCCTGTCGCGCACCGCCCAGCGCCCCCTGGGCGGCGGCGACCCGGACTCGGGTTCACCCCGGACGGAGTGGTGCGGCGCGTGCTGCACGCCCCCGGCATGGCGCCGGGCAAGCCGCGCAACGACTCGCCCCCGGCGACCTTGCGGTCGCTGGCGCACTGCGCGGGGCGCCAGCGCCTCCACGCGGCACCGCGCGTGCGGCTGCACTGCGCGCCGGGGACGGCGGCGGACGGGCGCGAGGAGCCGCTCGTGCGGCAGCTGCGGGCCCTGGGGCTGGACGGAGCCCGGCCGCTGTGGGTGCTGAGCGCGCCGCGGTACCAGGCGCGGCGCGGTTCCGGAGCGGCGCTGCCGCGCTGAGGCGGATACCGCGCCGGTACGAGGACGTGACGAGGGAAGCGAGGGAGCCGGTCCCTCGGCACCAAGCACGCCCCCCGGAACGGTGCCGCCGAGGACCGCGTCCGCCCGGCCGCCCGGCGTCAACGCGTACGCGTGGCCGGCTGAAACACCCCCGCGCGTCGGTCTGCTCGGCCATGCGAAACGATGACCGTATGAACGCACAACGGGGAAGCGCTGAAACCGAAGAAGAATCCGTCGCGGGTCTCGCCCGGCGACTCGTCGCGGCGGACACCGGCGGCTGGACGCCCGACGGGGTGAGGGCCTTGGCGGCCGAGCTCGGCTGGGCCTGGGAGGGCACACCGGAGAAGCCGGTCCTGATCACCGGCCGGGCCGCGGGCAACGCCCGCCTGCGCCCGGTCGGCAGGTTCGAGGAGCCTTACACCGACGGGGAGTCGTACGTGGAGCTCGCGGTCCCCGTGGCGACCGCCTCTTCCGACGCCGCGGCGCAGGCCGCCGCCTTCCGCGCCGTCAGGGAGGAGGTGACCGCGGCGCTGGGCAAACCGTCCATCATGGGTTCGCACGGCGACCTGGGCCCCTTCTACGACAGCGGGCCGATCTGGGGTGCGCCCTTCCTGCGCTGGCGCGGCAGGCCCGAGACCCTGGAGCTGCGCGCCGGGACGTCGGGGCCGGAGCTCGTCCTGCAGCCCACCGACCCGGCGGAGAACTGGTTCTGGCGTCAGGGCATCGGCGAGGAGCACGCGATCAGCGGCTTCTTCGGCAGCACCCGGGGCCCGGCCAACTCCGGTCTCGGCTTCCCCGGCGGGTGGCGAGCCCGCAGCTGGGAGACCGTCATCCGGTCGCTGGACGACTTCCTGGGGGCCCTGCCCGCCGAGACCACCGCCCTCGGCATCAGGATCGGGATGCCGATCTACGGAAGCACCGACCGCGGCGCACCCCTCCTCTTCGACGTGGCCTGCGGCGACCGGCTGACGATCGGCTGCTTCGCCCCGGACGACGTCGATCCGGCCGCGCTCGGCTGGGGCACGGTGGCCGAGCACCCGAACACGGCGTCGCTCTACGACGATGACGATCCGGTGTGGCGTGTGGACGCGGGCGGCCCCGGTGAGCCGAAGGGCCGGGCGCTCGCGGAGATGCTCGTGGCGACGGCCAGGGCGGTGGGCGTGAGCGAACCCACCGACCTGGTCGTCGGCGGCGAGGCCGAGTACGTGGACGGCTACGACGTCAGGTACTACGGGCTGGGCCTGCCGACCGGCTGACGCCCACCGCCGTGTCCGCCGGAGCGGGTTCCCGCGAGGGAAGGCCCCGCTCCGACGGGCGAGCGGGGTCAGCGTGCCGTCATCGCCGGGACCCCCGGAGGCGTCGGCAGCGGAAGCCGCGTGCGGGCCGGCTGGTCGGCGGCGGCCGGCGTGCGGCAGGCGAGGTCCTTCGCCGGGAGCTTGCCGGTGGTCAGGTAGGCCGTGGCGGTCTTGTCGGCGCAGGACTTGGTGCCGTAGACGCCGTGGCCCTCTCCGCCCAGGACCGTCACCATGCGCGCGCCCTTCATGGCCTTGCGCAGGCCCTGACCGCTGATCAGCGGCGTCTGGGAGTCCCACTCGTTCTGCAGGATCAGCGCGCCGACCTTGTTGTTCACCGTGGTGGCGGGCTCATTGCCGTGCTTCCAGAACGCGCACGGCATGATGTTCGACGCGAAGTCGCCGTACAGCGGGTACCTGGCCTTGTCGCGGATCGCGTCGCGGCGGTACTGCTCGGGGTCGCGCGGCCAGGCCCGGGTGTCGGCGCACACGACGGCCCAGAAGGCCGCGTCGCCGTTGTCCGACGGCACGTCGGCCCGGGCGAACGACGGCGGCGCGGGGCGCGCCGGGCGCGGCGACGAGCCGCTGTCCCGGGACGGGGCGGCCTTCTGGCCCGAGGCGGCCTTCTTCAGCTCGGCGACCCGCTCGGCGGCGCTCTGCACGTAGAAGAAGACGGCCCGCTCGGCGCGGATGTCGTCGCCGGTCATGGGTGTCCCGTCGACGTCGATGGGCTTGCGGTCGGCCCGGGCGACCAGGTCCCAGTACGCCTTGCGGACCTTCGCCGGGGTGTCGCCCAGCCCGTACGTCTTGTGGCGCTGGGCGGTCCACTCGGTCCAGCGCGTGAACGCGGGCTCGGCGCCCTCGGCCCACACCTGGATCATGCCCCGCCAGGCGCGCTGGGGGTCGACGGCGCTGTCCAGCACGAACCGGTCCGCCCGGTGGGGGAACATCTGCGTGTAGACGGCTCCGAGGTACGTTCCGTAGGAGTACCCGAGGTACGAGATCTTCTTCTCGCCGAGCACGCCGCGGATGACGTCCATGTCGCGGGCCGTGTTGCGGGTGGTGAGGTGGGGCAGGGCCGCGCCGCCCTTGGCCCGGCACTTGTCGGCGACCGTACGCGCCCACTTCACGTCCTTGGCGAACGTCGCCGCCTTGTACGGGCGCATCCAGTCGAGCTCGTCGTCCGCGAGGCCGCAGCCGACCGGGGTGCTCCGGCCGACGCCGCGCGGGTCGAAGCCGATGAGGTCGTACTGCTTCTTCACGGCCGCGGGCAGTTCGGGCCCCAGGTACAGGGGCATGTCCAGCCCCGACCCGCCCGGGCCTCCGGGGTTGAGCAGGAGCACGCCGCGGCGTTCCTTGGCGCTGCTCGCCTTCAGCCGCGACACCGCGATGTCGATCTGCTTGCCGCCGGGGCGGCTGTAGTCGAGCGGCACCTTGAGGGTCGCGCACTGGAAGGCGGCGGGGCTCTCGGCGTCGCACCGCTTCCACTGCGGCTTCTGCTGCAGGTACCGCTGCAGGGGGTCCGCGGTGGCGGGACGGGAAGGCGCCGAAGGGGCGGCGGACGCGGTGGCGGGCGCGAGGGCGGGGATCAGGGTCGCGACGGCGCCCACGGCCAGAAGAGGGGCTATTCGTCTGCTTCGCACAATGATGCCGTTCCTTGTGAAGGAGGCGATTGGGACCCACCTACCCTCTCGGAAACGGGAGTTGGGCGAATCCACCGCCGGACCCCTTGCGCCTCCGACCGCAGGAGTAGGCAACGGCCCGGCGAATGGTCCCCCCGGCGGAGAACGCGATCTGCCGTTTTCCCGTCCGGGGTACGGGGACGCGTGGGGGCGCACGCCCATGGAGACGACCGAGCAAGGGGGTTGAGCACCACATGCAGCAACGATCCGGCCTGTCACCGCGTGACACCCCGTCAGAACGGCGGAAGCCGGGGCCGCTGGGGCTGCCGCGGGACTTCTGGCTGCTCTGGACCGCGGCAGCGGTCTCCGGGCTCGGCGACGGACTCGAACTGAGCGCCTTCCCCCTGCTGGCGAGCCACTGGACCCAGGACCCGCTGCTCGTCTCCGCGGCCGCCGCCGCGGCACAGGCGCCCTGGTTGTTCCTCGGGCTGCTGGTGGGCGGACTGGTCGACCGCTGGGACCGCAAGAAGGTGCTGCTGATCGCCGACGGCTGCCGCGCCCTGCTTGTCATGGCCCTGGCGGTGGCGGTGGCCCTCGGCAGGGGGAACATCTGGCTGCTGCTGGCCGTGCTGTTCGCTCTGGGAACGGCTCAGATCTTCTTCGACACCTCGGTGCAGGCGGTGATTCCCTCCGTGGTCGGGTCGGGCTCGCTGGTCCGCGCCAACAGCCTCCTCCAGGGCAGCGCGACCGTGCTCGTGCAGTTCGTGGGTCCGGCGGCGGGCGCCGCCCTGTTCGCGTTCGCGCAGTGGCTGCCCGCCGGCATCGACGCGGTCAGCTACCTGCTGGGAGTGGTGCTGCTGGCCGGTGTCCGGGGCCGCTTCCGCCCGCGCCGGGCGTCCTCGGCGGCGACCACGTCCTTGCGGCACAGCGTCGCCGAGGGACTGCGCTGGCTGCGCGGCGACACGGTGGTGCGCGTGCTCGCCCTGGCGACGGTTCTGCTGGGCATGGGGAGCGCTGCCGCCTGGGGCGTCATGGTCCTGTTCGCCCGGCAGCAGTGGCACCTCACGGGAGCCGGCTACGGTCTGCTGCTGACGGCGAGCGCCCTGGGCAGCGTCGCAGGCTCCCTGGTCGCGGCCCCGCTGGCTCGGCGACTGCCCCCTCGGCTGTTGCCGGTCGGCTCCGCCGTCGGATCGGCGGCGTCCTTCGGCCTGCTCACGGTCTCCCGCTCCGCCGCGGTCGCCGGGGCCCTGCTGGCCGTCAACGGACTGATGGTGGTGGTGTGGAACGTGGTCACGGTCTCCGAGCGCCAGGCCCGCGTCCCGGACGCGCTCACCGGCCGGGTCACCGCCGCCTACCGCGTCCTCGCCTGGGGGAGCATGCCGCTCGGGGGACTCGTGGGCGGTGCGCTGGCCTCCGCCCTCGGGCTGCGCTCGGCCGTCCTGCTGGCAGCCCTGCTGCTCGCCTCGGCCGCCGTGCTGGTCGCCGTGGGATGGGGTCCGTCGGCGTCCGACGCCGGGAAGGCGGCAGGTGAGGCGGCGAGGAAGGCGACAACAACCGACGCGGAAGGCTCCGCCGATCTGCAGGCGCCGCTCGCGTACGGGGCCCACCTGCGCTCGCGGGCCGGGGCGGACGCCCGCGCCCTGAGCAGGTCGGTGACGGCGGCTCCCGGCACGCTCGCCCCGGCGGCCGGCGGTGCCGCCTGACAGAGCCGCCTCGCCGCACGGACAACTGGCCGACCGACCGGCTGACAGCCTTACTTACCGTCCAGTAAGCTCCGGCCATGTCCACCCCCGCCATAGCCGGACTCGCCGATTCCGTACGCGCGCTGACGGAGGGTCAGGTCACCTCCGCCGCCCTCGTCCAGGCCTCCCTCGACCGGATCGAGGCCACCCGGTCCACGGTGAACGCCTTCCGCCTCGTCCGCGACGCCGAGGCCGTCCTCGCGGAGGCCGAGGAGGCCGACCGCCGCCTCGCGGCGGGGGAGCGGGCCCCGCTGCTCGGCGTACCGGTCGCCGTCAAGGACGACACCGACGTCGCCGGACTCCCCACCGCCTTCGGCTGCCGCGGCGACCTCCCGGCGGCGAGCGCCGACGGGGAGGCCGTGCGGCGGCTGCGTGCCGCGGGCGCCGTCATCGTCGGCAAGACCAACACCTGCGAGCTGGGCCAGTGGGCCTTCACCGAGGGCCCCGCCTTCGGCGCCACCCGCAACCCCTGGCACACCGGCCACACGCCCGGCGGCTCGTCCGGCGGCTCGGCGGCCGCCGTCGCCGCCGGGCTGGTCCCCGCCGCGCTCGGCTCCGACGGCGCCGGGTCCATCCGCATACCCGCCGCCTGGACGCACCTGGTCGGCATCAAGCCGCAGCGCGGCCGCGTCTCCGTACACCCGTACAACGACTGCTTCGAGGGCCTGACGGTGAACGGCCCCCTCGCCCGTACGGTCGCCGACGCCGCGCTGCTCCTCGACGCCGTCTCGGGCGCGCACCCCTCCGAGCGCCACCACCCGGCAGCCATCGACGCCTCCGCCGCCGCGCGCCGCGAGCCCGGGCGGCTCCGCATCGCGCTCGCGTGGCGCTCCGCGTTCACCGCCACCCGCAACCCCCTCCACCCCGACATACGCCGTGCCGTCACCGACCTCGCCGAGGCCCTCGCCGGCCTGGGCCACACCGTCGAGGAGGCCCGCCCCCGCTACGGCCTGATCGGGCTGAGCTTCCTGCCGCGCGCCACCGCGGGCATCGCCGCGTACGCCGACCGCCACCCGGCCCCCGCCCTGCTGGACCCGCGCACCCGCGGCGCCACCCGGACCGGCCACCGCCTCGGCGGCCGCGCCCTGCGTGCCGCCCGGTCCCTCGAACCCCGCCAGCACCGCCGGATCGGGGCCCTCTTCGCCACGTACGACGTCCTCCTGACGCCCACCACCGCGGCGCCGCCGCCCCCCGTCGGCACCTTCGACGGCCTCGCCGCCTGGCGCACCGACCTCACCATGGCGGCGGCCTGCCCGTACGCCTGGCCCTGGAACGTCCTCGGCTGGCCCGGCGTGAACGTCCCCGCCGGCTTCACGATGGAGGGCCTCCCGGTCGGCGCCCAACTCCTCGGCCCGGCCGGCAGCGAGGAACGCCTGATCTCGCTCGCCGCGCAGCTGGAGGCCGACCGCCGCTGGGACCTCCTCCGCCCGCCCCCTTGAGCAAAGCGCCCCAAGACCGCGTCCAGGGATTGCTAGGGAACCCGTGCCGTCCACTCCGGCGAGGAGAACTTCGTCTCCGCCAGCTCCCTCGCCCGCGCCATCTCCTCGGCCGTGACCGTGCCGTCCGTCAGCCCGTACCGCTCGCGGAAGGATCCGATCATCCGCTGGATGACCGTGGCGCGCGGCAGGCCGGTCTGGCGGCGCAGCGGGTCCACGCGCTTCTTCGCGCTCGTCGTGCCCTTGTCGGAGAGCTTCTCGCGGCCGATGCGCAGCACCTCCGTCATCTTCTCCGCGTCGATGTCGTACGACATCGTCACGTGGTGCAGCACCGCGCCCTCCCCGCCGACGATCCGCTTCTGCGCCGCACCCGCGATCTTGCCCGCCTCCGTGGCGATGTCGTTGAGGGGCTGGTACCAGGCCTTGATGCCCATGTCGCCGAGCGCGCCCAGCACCCAGTCGTCGAGGTAGGCGTAGCTGTCCGTGAAGGACAACCCCTTGACCAGGGCCTCGGGGACGGAGAGCGAGTAGGTGATGGTGTTGCCCGGCTCGATGAACATCGCGCCGCCGCCGCTGATCCGGCGCACCACCGTGATGCCGTGCCGCTCGGCCGCCTCGGCGTCGACCTCGTTGCGCAGCGACTGGAAGCTGCCGATCACCACGGCCGGCGCGCCCCACTCCCACACGCGCAGCGTCGGCGGCCGGCGCCCGGCCGCGACCTCGGCGGTCAGCACCTCGTCCAGCGCCATGTGCAGCGCGGGCGACTGCGGCCCGTCGTGGACCAGCTGCCAGTCGTAGTCGGTCCAGTCCGTGGCGTGCGCGAGGGCCCGCCGTACGGCGACCCCGATGCCCTCGCTGGTCAGCCCGAACATCTCCGTCCCCGGCGGCAGCGCCGCGTCGATGCGCGCCGCCAGCCCGGAGGCGTCGGTGTCGGCGGGGGCGCCCTCCAGGGCCCGGTCGATGGCGTCCAGCGCGTCGTCGGGCTCCAGGAAGAAGTCCCCGGCGACCCGCACCCGCCGCAGGACGCCGTCCTCGGCGTCCAGATCGACCGTGATCAGCTTCCCGCCGGGGACCTTGTACTCACCGTGCACCGTGCGCCCTTCCTGCCGGGGCCTCCACGGTATCCGGGCCCATCGGACCGCTGGTCCCGGCTGTTCGCCGGGGTCGACGGGTTCCCCGCCCGGCGCCGGTCACGCACCCAGCTCCCCGGCCATGGTCCGCAGGGTCGCCGCCAGCTCCCGCACCCGGTCGTCGGACGGCGACGGCGTGCCGAGCCGGTCCACCAGGTCACCGCGCGTCAGGAGCACGGCCGCTCCGTCGTACCGCGCGGAGGCGAGCCGGTCCGGGGGGACCACATGCGCCCGCCCCTCCAGCAGGACGAGCGCGGCGCCGTCGTCGGGCAGCGCGAGCAGCTCGCGTACATGGCTCTCGTCGATCATCCGGGCATCTCCTTCCGCATTTCGTTCGGATGCGGACCCGGGTACCCGATCCGTACCGGCCCGATCCGTTCGAACCCCCTCGGCCCGCACCCGAGAGCGCGTACGCTCCGGCCATGTTCACCACGCGGCCCACCCTCCAGGGCACCTTCGGCATGGTGTCCTCCACCCACTGGCTCGCCTCCCAGACCGCGATGGCCGTCCTGGAGGACGGCGGCAACGCCTTCGACGCCGCCGTCGCCGCCGGGTTCGTCCTCCACGTCGTGGAGCCCCACATGAACGGCCCGGCCGGAGAGGTGCCCGTCATCCTCGCGCCCGCCGGCGGGGACGTCCGGGTGCTGTGCGGTCAGGGACCGGCCCCCGCGGGGGCGACCGTCGCGCACTACCGGTCCCTCGGGCTCGACCTGGTGCCCGGCACCGGACCGCTCGCCGCCGCCGTACCGGGGGCCTTCGACGCGTGGATGCTGCTGCTGAGGGACCACGGCACCGCGTCCCTCGCCCAGGTGCTGCGGTACGCCATCGGGTACGCCGAGGGCGGGCACGTGCCCGTGGCGGCCGTCGGCGACACCGTCGAGACCGTACGCGAGCTGTTCGAGACCGAGTGGACCTCCTCCGCCGAGGTGTACCTGGCGGACGGGAAGGCCCCCGCCCCCGGCGCCCTCTTCCGCAACCCCGCTCTCGCGCGTACCTGGCGCCGCCTGATCGAGGAGGCCACGGCCGCCGCCGGGGACGACCGGGTCGCGCAGATCGAGGAGGCCCGGCGCGTCTGGCGCACCGGCTTCATCGCGGAGGCGCTCGTACGCCAGGCCGCCCGCCCCACCATGGACACCAGCGGCACCCGCCACACCGGCACCCTCACCGCCGCGGACCTGGCGGGCTGGTCGGCGACGTACGAGGACCCCGTCACGTACGACTGGAACGGCTGGACCCTGTGCAAGGCGGGCGGCTGGAGCCAGGGCCCCGTCCTCCTCCAGCAGCTCGCCCTGCTGCCGGACGCGCTGCCCCCGTACGGCTCCGCCGACTACGTCCACCTGCTGGTCGAGGTCTGCAAGCTCGCCATGGCGGACCGGGAGGCCTGGTACGGCGACGCCGCCGACGTCCCGCTCGGCGCCCTGCTCTCCGCCGCGTACAACGCCGAACGGCGCGCGCTCCTCGGCGCCAAGGCGTCGTACGAGCTGCGCCCGGGCCGGCCCGACGGGCGTACGCCACTGCTCAGCGCCCACGTGGCCGGGGCGGGCGCCGCCGCCGTGCCGCCGGGCTCCGGTGACGTCGCGGCCTCGGGGGCCGGTGAGCCGACCGTCGCGCGCAGCGGCGCCACGCGCGGCGACACCTGCCACCTCGACGTCGTGGACCGCTGGGGCAACATGGTGGCCGCCACGCCGAGCGGCGGCTGGCTCCAGTCCAACCCCGTCGTGCCCGAACTGGGCTTCCCGCTGGGCACCCGGCTCCAGATGGCCTGGCTGGACCCCGGGCTGCCCAACTCGCTGACGCCCGGCCGCCGCCCGCGCACCACCCTGACGCCGTCGCTGGCGCTGCGGGACGGCGTTCCGGTGATGGCGTTCGGCACGCCGGGCGGCGACCAGCAGGACCAGTGGCAGCTGCACTTCTGGCTCGCCGTCACCCACGGCGGCCTCGGCCTCCAGGCCGCCATCGACGCGCCGAACTGGCACAACGACGCCTTCCCCAGCTCCTTCTTCCCGCGCGCCATGCGGCCGGGCTCGGTCACCGTCGAGTCGCGCATGGACCCGGCGGTGGTCGAGGAGCTGCGGCGGCGGGGCCACGAGGTGACGGTCGGCGGGCCCTGGACCGAGGGACGGCTGTGCGCGGTCGCCCGCGACCCGCGCACCGGGATCCTCTCGGCGGCGGCGAACCCGCGCGGGATGCAGGGCTACGCGGTCGGCCGCTGAGGCGGTCGGCCACTGACGCCGTCCGGTCAACGGTCAGGGGCCGCCGGCGCCAGTCGCCGACGACGCCCGCCGCCGGTGGCAGTCGCCCGTTGTCAGTGGTCCATGATTGGCTGGACGCATGATCGATGAGCTTCTCGACGGTTCCGGTTCCCTGTCCTCGCGGGTCGAGGAGGCGGTGCGCGCGGCGGCGGCCGCCGAGATCATGCCGCGCTGGCGGCAGCTCGCCACGCACGAGATCCTCGAGAAGAGCGGCCCGCACGATCTCGTGACCGTCGCCGACCGGGCCGCCGAGGCCCACCTGACCGCCGCGCTCACCGCGCTGCTGCCGGGCTCGGTGGTGGTCGGCGAGGAGGCGGTCCACGCCGACCCGACCGTGTACGAGGCGCTGCGCGGCGACGCGCCCGTGTGGATCGTCGACCCGGTCGACGGGACCCGCCAGTTCGTGCGCGGCGAGCCCGGCTTCTGCACGCTCGTCGCGCTCGCCCGCCACGGCGAGCTGCTGGGGGGCTGGACGTACGCCCCGGTGGCGGACGAGCTGGCCGTCGCGGTGCGCGGGCGTGGAGCGCGGCTGAACGGCACCCCGATACGGTCCGGCTCCCCCCTGCCCGGCGAGGTGCTGGAGGTGGCGACGTCCCACCCCGACTACACCACGCCGGACCAGAAGGCCGCCCTGCTGCGCCTCGCCACGGAAGGCGTCCACCCCGTGCCGTGCGGCTCCGCCGGCCTGGCGTACCTGGACATCGCCCGGGGCGTGACCGACGCGCTCGCGTTCACCTGGGAGTACGCCTGGGACCACGCGGCGGGCCAGCTGCTGGTCGAGGAGGCGGGCGGCGCGCACACCACCGTGTCCGGCGAGCCCTTCCGCATCACCGGCGGCAACACCCTGCCGTTCACGGCGGCCCGCGACCGGGCCACCGCCACCCGTGTCCGCGACCTGCTGACCCGTCAGTAGGAGCCGGGACCTATCCTGAAGGCCTTGGCCATCGGCTGACGAAGGAGTCCGAAAGGTGCCGTCGATGCTGGATGCCGTCGTCGTGGGGGCGGGGCCCAACGGGCTGACCGCCGCCGCCGAGCTGGCCCGGCGCGGGTTCTCCGTGGCCGTGTTCGAGGCCCTCGACACCGTGGGCGGCGGTGCCAGGACCGAGGAGCTCACGCTGCCCGGCTTCCGGCACGACCCCTGCTCCGCCGTACACCCGCTGGGCGTCGGCTCACCGGCGTTCAAGGCCTTGCCGCTCGACCGGTACGGGCTGGAGTGGCTGCACCCCGAGCTGCCCATGGCGCACCCCTTCGACGACGGGACGGCGGCCG
Source organism: Streptomyces sp. NPDC003036 (assembly GCF_040611175.1). NCBI lineage: Bacteria > Bacillati > Actinomycetota > Actinomycetes > Kitasatosporales > Streptomycetaceae > Streptomyces > Streptomyces sp. NPDC003036. The sequence goes on from NZ_JBEXNO010000002.1 coordinate 191,184, forward strand.
TGCTGTCCCGTTCCGTCGCGGAGACGGCGGCCTCGTTCGGGCCGCGGGACGCGGGCACGTACCGGCGGCTCGTCGCGCCGTACCTCGGCAAGTGGGACACCCTCGCCCGCGACTTCATGTCCCTGCCGCTCACCGCGCTGCCGCGTGACCCCGTCACGCTGGCCCGGTTCGGCATCGACGGCCTGCCGCCGTCCACCTGGCTGATGCGCCGCTTCCGCGACGACCGGGCCCGCGCGCTGTTCGCCGGGCTCGTCGCCCATGTCATCGCCCCGCTGAACGGCCTCGCCACCGGCGCGATCGGTCTCGTCTTCGCGCTCGCCGCGCACGCGGGCGGCTGGCCCCTCCCACGCGGCGGCTCCCAGTCCATCTCCGACGCCCTGGCCGCGTACGTACAGGACCTCGGCGGCACGGTCCACACCGGTTACGAGGTCAAGCGCCTCGACGACCTGCCCCCCGCCCGCGCGTACGTCTTCGACACCTCCCCGACCGCCCTGGCACGCATCGCCGGCTTCGGCCGGTTCTACGACCACTACCGGTACGGCGCCTCCGTCTTCAAGATCGACTACGCGCTGGACGGCCCCGTCCCCTGGACCGCGGAGGCGCCCCGCCGCGCCGGCACCGTCCAAGTCGGCCCGAGCAGCCGCGAGATCGGCACCGCGCTCACCCAGGCCTCCGGCGGCACGGCGCCCCGCACGCCGTTCCTGATCACCGCCCAGCCCACCCTCGTCGACCCCTCCCGCGCACCCGAGGGCAAGCACGTCTTCTGGGCGTACGGCCATGTCCCGCACGCCTGGCGCGGCGACCTCACCGATGCCGTCGAGCGCCAGATCGAGCGCTTCGCCCCCGGCTTCCGCGACCTCGTCCTCGCCCGCGCCACCGCCGGCCCGCCCGAACTGGCCGCCCGCAACGCCAACTACGTCGGAGGCGACATCGCCTGCGGCGCCGCCAGCGGCCTCCAGCTCCTGCTGCGCCCGCGCCTTTCCCTCTTCCCGTACAGCACGCCGCACCCCGCGGTGTTCCTCTGCTCGTCCGCGACCCCGCCCGGCCCGGGCGTCCACGGCATGTCGGGCCACAACGCCGCGAAGGCGGTCTGGCGCCACCTGCGAAAGGCGCGACGGTGAGGATCACCCTGGCCCGCGGAGACCTCACCGAGCAGCACGCCGACGCCCTGGTCAACGCCGCCAACTCCTCCCTCCTCGGCGGCGGCGGCGTCGACGGCGCGATCCACCGCAAGGGGGGCCCGCAGATCCTGGAGGAGTGCCGCCGCCTCCGCGCCTCCCACTACGGCCGCGGCCTCCCCACCGGCCGCGCCGTCGCCACCACCGCCGGCCGCCTGCACGCCCGCTGGGTGATCCACACGGTGGGCCCGGTGTACTCGGCGGAGGAGGACCGCTCGCATCTGCTGGCCTCCTGCTACCGCGAGTCCCTCCGCGTCGCCGACGAACTGGGCGCGCGGACCGTCGCGTTCCCCGCCATCTCGACCGGCGTCTACCGCTGGCCCATGGACGACGCCGCCCGCATCGCTCTGGACGCGGTGCGGAACGCGGAGACCGCCGTCGAAGAGGTCACGTTCGTCCTCTTCGACGAGCGGGCGTACGAGGCGTTCGCCGAGCAGCTGCGCAAGCCGCAGCACGGTGGTGGAACGCCCGCAGCGTCGTGAGCGCCGAGGTGTAGGCGGCAGCCGTGATGCGGTTGCCGTCCCCACGCTCGTTGGCTTGGCCCCGTATCCGACGTGTCATCAGAAAGCCTGCGCAGCAGGCCCGTTGAGTTCATCTGCTGTTCTCACAGTCGTCATCCCGGGTCAACCCGCCATTTTGTCGAAGATGGCATGGAGACACTCGACCAGCAAGATCATTTACCTTTCCGTAGCACCTGACTAGCGTCCTTCGCGTCACTGATCCGTGCAGCTCGGGAGAGCTCTGTCAGGGCCTCCCGGAGCGCAGAGGAGGGAGTCAGGCATGACCTTGAACGCACAGGGCTTCACGATCATCGATACACCCGAACTGGACGAGTACACCCTTTCCCAGTTCGAGAACCTCCCGCTCGACCCGTACACAGGATCCAAGCAGCGCTACCGCCGCTTCTCGCAGTTCCGGCTCGTCCACGACGGCGAGTGGAAGCTCGAACTCCTGCCGCACCGCCACTTCGCCCAGCCACGCCAGTACAACGACCTGGTCGGCGGCCAACTGCGCACCCTGGAGCCGCTGACGGTGGACCCCACCCCGCTGATCGCGGCCGGTGCCGAGGCTCTGGGGCTGGACAAGGACACCGACTGGCAGCTGAACGTGCACCAGTGCCGCGTCGTGTCCACCCCCGACGTGGAGGGCGTGGCGGCCCCCGAGGGCCCGCACCGCGACGGCCACCACTACGGCATCGTCGCCGTGACCCGGCGGCACAACATATCCGGCGGCGAAACGCAGTTGATGCCGCTCGGCGGCGGTGAGCCCTTCTTCACCACCACCCTCCAGGACGGTCAGGCGATCTGCTTCGACGACCGGCTGATGTTCCACCACGTCACCGACATCCAGCACCTCAGCGAGGAGGGCGGCCACCGCGACGTGTGGCTCGTCGCGGTCAACCCGTGGGAGCACCGGCGCTACGGCGAGGAGTACGAGGCCGAGGTCCTCGCGAGCAACAGTGAGGCGTGAGTCCCGTGCCCCACACCGTTCTCGACACCCCGCCCGCCACCGACGCGGGCACGGCCGCCGTTTATGACCGCATCGGCGTCGGCTACTCCGCCGTCCGCCGCCCCGACCCGCGCTGGGCCGCGCTGATCCGCGAGTCCCTGGGAGACGCACGGACGGTCCTGAACCTGGGAGCCGGTTCAGGCGCGTACGAGCCGGAAGGCCTCCAGCTGATCGCTGTCGAGCCCTCCCGGGAAATGCGCGCCCAGCGGGCCGCGGGCAGCGCCCCCTGCATCGTGGGCCGCGCCGAAAGCCTGCCCTTCGACGACGGGGCCTTCGACGCGGCCATGGCCGTCCTGACCGTCCACCACTGGTCGGACCTGGACGCCGGGATCCGTGAACTCCTACGCGTGGCCGGCCGGTTCGCCGTCGTCACCTACGACATGGACGTCCAGGCCGACTACTGGTTCACCCGGGACTACGTACCGGAGATCGCCGACGCCGAGCGCTCCCGGGTCCCGTCGCTGGAGCGGCTCACCTCGCTGCTCGGTCCCTGCGAGATCACCGAACTGCCCATCTGGCACGACTTCACCGACGGTTTCATGACCGCCTTCTGGCGCCGGCCGGAGGCCTACCTCGAGCCGGCCGTCCGCCGCGCCTGCTCGGCGTTCGCGCTGACCGACCCGGCGGCCGTCGAGCGTGGCGTGGCACGCCTGCGCGCCGACCTGGAGTCCGGCGCATGGCACCGCCGTTACGCCGACCTGCTGGAGCGGGACCGCATCGACGCCGGGTTCCGGCTCCTGACGGGGACGTCGCGGTACGCCGCGGCCGGGGCGGAGGCCGCGTCGTGACCCGTACCGCACAGACCGCACAGGACACCCGGGCCGCCGCGGAGTGGGACTACGACCGTCTGGTCGACATCGCGGGCCGGCACGGCACCCCGGTGCAGGTGCTGGACGCCGGGCGCCTCGACCGCGCGGCCCGCGAACTCCTCGCGGCGCTGGACTCGTTGAGCAGGCCCACGCGGGTCTACTACTCGGTGAAGACCAACTACCTGCCCTATCTGTGCCGGCGGCTCGCCGGTCACGGCATGGGTGCCGACGTGGTCTCCGGATACGAGCTGGACGCCGCGCTGGCCGCCGGGTTCCGGCCCGAGGCCACCGTGTTCAACGGCCCGGTGAAGACCGAGGAGGAGCTGGCCGCCGCCGTGCGGCACGGTGTGCGGGTCAACATCGACGGCGAGCAGGAGATCCAGGCGCTGGAACGGCTGGCCGCGGCCGCCGGGCGGACGATCGAGGTCGGCATCCGGATCTCCCCGGGCCTGCCGCTGTCGACGTCGTCGGACCCGTCGTACCGGACGCTGGCCGAACGGGCCGCCCGGCGCAACCGCTTCGGCTGGCCGGCCGGCTCCGCGCAGCTCGCCGGTCTCGTCGAGCGCATCGCGGCCTGCCCGCACCTGTCGCTGACAGCCGTGCACGCCCACCTCAGCAGCCAGATCGTGCACCAGGACCTGATGGCGGCCGCGCTGGAGCCGATCCTGCGGGAAGCCGCGGCGCTGCACCGCACCTTCGGACTGCGCGAGGTCAACATCGGCGGCGGCTTCGGCGTCCCGGGCATCCGCCGCCCCCGCACCGGCCCGCTTACGGCGCTGTGGGGGATGCAGGGCGGCACGCCGCTGCCGGACGAGGAGCCGGTGATGGACGTCGCCGGGCTGCTGACCGGCGTGGACAAGCGGCTGCGGGAGCTGGGGCTCGCCGACGTCGCCCTGGCCTGCGAGCCGGGGCGCTGGCTGGTCTCCGACGCGATGGCGCTGGTCACCCGGGTCATGTCGCGCAAGGAACTCCCCGACGCCCGCTGGCTGATCCTGGACGGCGGCAACAACGTCGCTCCCTGGACGGGCAGTGGCGAGGTGCACCGCCTGGTGCCGCTCGGCCGTTCCTACGCGCCGGCGTCCGCCGCGTGGTCGGTGGCCGGACCGCTGTGCTACGAGAACGACATCCACGCCGCCTCCGTCGAACTGCCCGAGGACATGCGGGTCGGCGACCTGCTGTGTCTGCACGACACGGGCGCCTACTCGCTCGGCCGGAGCAACAACTTCATCCGGACCCGGGCCGCCGTCGTCGCGGTCGACGGGGACCGGGAGGAACTGGTCTGGCGTGCCGAGACGGGAGCGGACGTGTTCCGGCTGGCCGACCCGGGCGCCCAACCGTCCGAGTCGCCGTGATGCTCAGGAGCTACGCCGAGCTGCTGAGGCTCCCCGGCGCGAGTGCGGCGGCGGTGCCCGCCGCGCTCGCGCGCCTGGCCGGCACCATGGTGCCGCTCGCCCTGCTGCTGGCCCTGGTCCAGTCGGACCGGCCGGTGGCGGTGGCGGGCGGCGCCGGGGCGGTGTACGCCCTGGGCAACGCCGTGGGCGGACCGCTCATCGGCCGGCTGATGGACCGGCGCGGGCCCGCGTCCGTGCTGAGGATCACCGGCCCGGTGGCCGGCGGGCTGCTGGCCGCCGCCGCGCTCGGGGCGTCCCGCGCGCCCACCGGCGTCCTGTTCGCGGCCGCCTGCTGCGCGGGCCTGGCCACCGCCCCGGTGGGCGCGTCGGCGCGGGCGATGTGGCAGGACCTCACCGAGGACGAGGAACTGCGCAAGCGGGCCTACGCGTTCGAGTCGACCCTGAGTGAACTGCTGTTCGTGCTCGGGCCGTCGGCGGTCAGCGCGCTCGGCTGGCTCCTCGGGGCCCGCTCCGCGCTGCTGGCCACCGCCGTGCTGCTGGGAGCGGGAGCGGTGGGTTACGGGCAGGCGGGCATCGTGCGCCGCCGCGCGCCGATGCCGCGCCGCGTGGCCGAGCCCGGCGGCGCGGCGGGCCGGGACACCCGGCGCGGTGCCGCCGCGCTGTCGGTGCTCGCCGCGATCGCCCTCACCGCCGCCCTGTCCAGCGCCCTCGCGGTGGCCGTCACGGCGGCGCTGCGCGCTCAGGGATCCGCCCCCGAACTGGCTGGTTCCCTCGTCGCCCTGCAGTCCGCGGGCAGTGTCGTGGGCGGTCTGCTCTACGGCGCCCGGAACCACGGCGGCAGCACCTTCCGCCGGTACGTACGGCTCCTGGTGATCCTGACCCTCGCGCTGGCCGTACTGCCGTCGGCCGTCCTGGCCCACCGCGCCGGCCTCCCCGAGGCCTGGACGCTCGTCCTGCTGGGCGGGCTGCTGGCGCTGAGCGGGCTGCCCATGGCCCCCGCCGGCGCCGAGGAGTTCCAGCTGATCGGCGACATGACGGCGCGCCACCGGATGACGGAGGCGTTCGCCGGCGTGGGCAGTTTCATCGCCGTGGGCGGCGCGGTCGGCTCCGCGCTCACCGGTGCGGTCGCCGACACCGCCGGCCCCGTCACGGCCCTCGCCCTGCCCGCCGCGTGCACCTGCGCCGCTCTGCTGCTTACCCTGGCCGCCCGGCGGCCGATCGCCGCGGCCGTCGCCGCGGCCCGTGAAGAAGACCGCGTCCGATCCGCGACGCCCGATCCCGAAAGTCACAGCCATGAGCACTGAACCCGGTGTCCTCGCCGTCGTCGAGAGCCAGTTGTCGAACTTCGGCCTGACCCCCTTGCGGGCCGCCCACGAACTGGGCTTCCACACCGTGCTGGTGAGCAACGACCCGGACCGCTACCGCGTGGTCAGCCTGGCCGAGGAGGTGTACGCCAAGCACCTCGACGAGGTCGTCACCACGGACACCAACTCCGTCGACGCGGTCGTCGAGGCGCTCACCCCCTTCCACGCCGCGGGCCGGCTGAGCGGGGTGATGACCGTCACCGACTACAACATCCCGATCGTCGCCGAGGTCGCCGCCCGCTTCGGTCTGCCCGGGCTGTCCCCCGAGGCCGCCCGCACCTGCCGCGACAAGCTGCTGATGCGCGACGCGTGCCGGGCGGCCGGTGTCGCGGTGCCGGGCTACCACCAGGCGACCGGCGAGGCCGACGCGCTGGCCGCGGCCGACCGCTTCGGCTACCCGTGCGTGGTCAAGCCCATGACGGAGTCCGCGAGCATCGGGGTCACCCTGTGCCGCACGCCCGACGAAGTGGTCGCGGCCTACCGCGACCTGACCGCGAGCCCCACCGACTTCCGGGGCCAGCCGCGCCGCCCCGGCGTGCTGGTCGAGGAGTACCTGGTCGGCTTCGAGGTCAGCGTGGAGTCGGTCCTCGTGGACGGCGAGCGGCACATCCTCGGCGTCACCGACAAGGCACTCGGCTCCCACCCCCACTTCGTGGAGATGGGCGACACCTTCCCCTCCATGCTGTCCGAACCGGTCCGCCGCAGCTGCGCCGACCTGGCCCGGCGCGCCCTGGAAGCGGTCGGCCACGACTTCGGGGCCGCCCATGTCGAGGTGAAGGTGACCGCCGAGGGCCCGCGGATCGTGGAGGTCAACGGGCGCATGCCCGGAGCCGAGATCACCCAGCTGATACGTGAGGCGACGGGCGTCTACCTGCAGCGGGAAGTCGTCCGGCTGCACGCCGGGCAGACCGCCGACCTCACCCGCACGCGCGAGCGCGCCGCCGCCTCCCGCTACCTGGCCGCGCACCGCGCCGGCACCCTCGCCCGCGTCGACGGCGTGGACCTGGCGCGGCGCGTCCCCGGCGTGGTGGACGTGGACCTGGAGGTCCACCCCGGGGACCGGGTGCGCCCGGCGGAGAGCAACCTGGACCTGCTCGGCTACGTCGTCGCCGCAGGCGACACCACCGGAGACGCGGTACGCCGCGCCGAGTCCGCCCTCGGCCAGCTCACCCCCGTCTTCACGGCCGACGAGGACGCGCGGTGACAGCCGCCCCTGCCGACGGCACGGCCGCGGAGGACGTGGCCGTGCACCGGGACCTGGCGGACGTCGACGCGGAGCGCTGGGACGCGCTGTTCGGGGCGCGGGGCTTCTACACGACGTCCCCGTGGCTGCGGCACGCCCAGGCGACCGCGGCCACCCCTCCGTACTACTTCACGGCCATGGAGGACGGCGAGCCGGTGGCGGCGCTGCCCGCCTACCCGCTGGAGCCGGACACCCCGTACGTCTTCTGCAGCCCCGGACGGGTGGTCGCCTCGATCCACGAGCGGCTGACCGGACAGGCCGCCGACTGGGCCGGCGCGCTCATGCCCGCGCTGGCCTGCGGCGGCCGCAACCCCTCCCACACCAAGGCCGGGGTGCGCGCCGGCCTGCCCCCCGAGCGGCAGCACGCGCTGGTCCGCCGGCTCGTCGCGACGGCGGAGGACGAGGCGTGGCGGGCCGGCCTGGCGGCGGTCTCGTTCCTGTACGTCGACGAGGACGACGCCCTGCTGCGCCAGGTGCTGGAATCCAGGGAGTACACCGTGCTGCCCGGGCAGACGGCGTACTCGCTGGAGGTGCCGGCCGACGGGGACTTCGGCACGTATCTCGCCCGGTTCCCGTCGCGGCACCGGGTGAAGATCCGCAAGGAGGTCCGCGTGCTGGCGGAGGCGGGCGTCTCCTACCGGACCCAGCCGCTCACCGAGGAACTCATCGAGCGGATCGCCCCGCTGGAGACCGCCCTGTACGCCAAGCACGGCACGCCCGCGGACGCGGGGGCCTTCCTCGCGGTGCTGCGCAGCGTGGCCGCGCACGCCGGCTCGGCGGCCCGGGTCACCACCGCCCACCTCGACGGTGAGACGGCGGGTTTCGTGCTGACCTTCACCCACGGCGGGCAGATGTACGCCCGCCAAGGCGGCTTCGACTACACGGCGAGGGGGCGGCTGCCGCTGTACTTCGGCCTCGTCTATTACGAACTGCTGCGTCTGGCCATGGCCGAGGGCCTCACGCACATCCACTACTCCACCGGCTCGGACGCGGTGAAGCTGTCCCGGGGCTGCACCCCGGTACGCCAGTTCGCGTACGTCAAGGCGCGCCGGGAGGACGTCTCACAACGGCTGGCGGCGCTCGCCACGTGACCGTACGTCGGTTCGTGCGCCGCCGCGCATGCCCGCCGCGACAGCGGGTACGCCCCCTCCCGTACAGGGGTGCTGCGGAAGTGACCCAGGAGCAAGGGGCGTCGGAAGTGATTCGAAAACTGCAGGCGGTCGCGCTGGACTGCGCCGACCCGGTACGACTCGCCGCGTTCTACGCGGAGCTGCTCGGCGGCCGGGTGGTCGCGGACGAGGAGGATCCCGACTGGGTCGAGGTGCACGGGTTCGAGGGAACACCGCTGGCCTGCCAGCGGGTGGACGGCTACCAACCGCCCGTGTGGCCCGGCCAGGAGCGCCCGCAGCAGGTGCACCTGGACTTCGACGTGGACGACCTCGACGGGGAGGAGAAGCGGGCGCTCGCCCTCGGAGCGACCGTGCTGGAGCGGACGGACCAGGTCCGCCCGGGCGCCAACTGGCGGGTCTACGCCGACCCGGCCGGCCATCCGTTCTGCCTCTGCCTCCACTGAGTTTCTCGGGCGGGTCCGTCGGGTCCGGTGTCCCGGTTCAACGGCCGCGACCGCTTGTCGGCCCGCCGCCGGCCGCCGGTCCCTGGACCCGCGCGGCGATGGCGCGCGCGCACTCCAGCGCCTCCGTGTGCGTGGTGTCCACCTCCAGGTCGTAGGTCACGCCCTGGTGGACCACGTCCGCCTGGGACGCCGCCATTCCGATGGTCCGGTCGCCCCGCGCGACCTCCCGGCCCGCGGCCACCGCGGCGTCGCACCGGACGCCGACCCACACCACGCCCAGTCCGTCCAGGGCCTTTCGCCAGCGCTGCTGCGAGGAGGCGCCGCCGAGGAAGACCTCGTCGACGATGACGCGGGCACCCGCACGGGCCATCGCGGCGACGCCCTCGATCCACGCCGCCTCCAGCGTCCGGAACTCCGGGCCGACGATCACCTCCCCGCCCGGGCCGAACTCGATCCCGCCGTCCGACGTCTGCATGGACGCCGGCATGGCGTCGACGAGCGTGTCCGTCCCGAGAGCCAGCCAGGGCTCCGGCAGGACCGCCTGCAGACACCGGACGATGCCGGACTTGCCCGAGCTGGAACCGCCGTTGAGGACGATCACCTGAGTCATCACCGCGCCACCATAGACGCCCACCCCCTTGCCGGCGGCCGGCTTTTCCGGCCGCCCTGACATGCTGGGCGTCATGGCGACACTCGACGGACAGCCCGTGACCCCCGATGACCTGCTGCCGCTCGCGCTGACGAACCTCGGTCACTTCACGACCCTGCGCGTCGACGCCGACCGCCGCACCCGAGGCCTGTCCCTGCACATGGACCGCCTCGTACGCGACTGCGCGGCCGTGTTCGGCGCGGACCTGGACACCGGGCGCGTCCGCGCCCACGTCCGGCAGGCCCTGGACGGGCAGGACGGCCCGTGCGTCGTCCGCGTCACCGTCTACGACCCCACGGTCGACGTGGCACACCCGGAGGACGCCGACCACCCGCGCGTGCTCGTCAGCGTGCGCCCGGCCGGCACGGCGACCCCGCCGCCGCTGCGCGCGAAGAGCGTCCGCTACGAGCGCGACCTGCCCGAGGTCAAGCACACCGGCCTCTTCGGCACCCTGTACGCCCGCAGGGCGGCGCGCCGGCAGGGGTTCGACGACGCCCTGTTCTTCGGGGCCGACGGCCAGGTGTCCGAGGGCGGCACCTGGAACGTCGGCTTCCTCACCGACGACGGTGTCGTGTGGCCGAAGGCCCCCGCGCTGCCCGGCGTCACCATGACCCTGCTCCGGCAGCACGTCGCACACCGGGTCGCCCCGATCACCCTCGCGGAGGCCAAGGCCGCGCGGGCCGCCTTCGCCACCAACGCCTTCATCGGCGTACGCGCCCTGTCGGCCGTCGACGACGCCCCCATGTCCGTCGAGCACCCGCTCCTGGACGTCCTGCGGGAGACGTACGTGTCCCTCCCTGGGGAGGAGTTGTAAGCGAACCCCAAGGCAGGAGAGGGCGACGGAACGCGGCTGCGGGTGCGTCACGGCGGCAGCGGCCCCGCGGTGCTGCTCAGCGGTTGTCGTCCAGCTCCTGGTGCATCTGGGGCTGGTTGTTTTGGTCGTGGGTCACGGCGTAGTGCTCCATCTCCCGGAAGGCGCTCGACGCGACGCCGAGGATGTCCTTGTACGGGTTGACGCCGGTCACCTACTCGGCGCTGCCGCCGAACAGGCCGCCGCCCACCTTGCCGACCAGGCCGTGGCCTGCGGCGGCCGGCTTGGCCGCGAGGTCCAGGACGCCCTTGGGGAGGCCGGCCATGTCGGCGTACGTGTCGGTGAGGGCGGTACGGACCATGGCCCTGGCCGTGCTTGAGCGTGCCGATCGTACGGAACAGGGCGTTGACCCCGTCGATCTCCTTCTTGTCGATCAGGTCGGACACGAGCGCGTCGGCCTCGGGGGCACCGGCCTTGCTCGCGGCCTCGAGCTCTTGCGCGACGTACTGAGCGGACAATGGCACAGCGGTTCTCCTTCTCTCGGAAGTCGGCAAGCGGGATGCGCTCGCGATCTTGCCGGGGCCTGAATACGCCTGCCATTACCCACGGGAGTGACCAGGAGGTGCGCCCGCGCACTGCGGGGCGTACTCCGGGGGTGTGCTCGGGAGGGCGCGCTCAGCCTCGCGGCGGCACCGTCCGCAGGTAGGCGGCGAGTGCCGCGATGGCGGCGGGGTTGCGGGGGCTTTCCACCAGGTCCGCGTAGTCGAGCGTGAAGATGCGCCGGTGCTTTACCGCGGACACCCCCGCCAGCGGCGGGTAGGACAGCAGGAACGCCTTCTTCTGCTCGGCGCTCGTGTCCCCGTAGTCGTTGATGACGATGACGTCGGGGTTCCGCTCGACGACGCTCTCCCAGCCGACCGCCGTCCAGGAGTCTTCGAGGTCCCCCATGATGTGGTCGCCGCCGGCCAGCGTGACGATGTCGTGCGGCGCGGCGAAGCGCCCCGAGGTGAAGGGCTTGTCCTGGCCGCTGTCGTAGAGGAACACCGTGGGCCGGGCGGCGCCCTGCGGGGCCTTGGCCCGTACGCCGGCGACCTGGGCGCGGAAGTCCGCGATCAGCCGCGCCGCCCGGTCCTCGACGCCGAAGAGCTTCCCGAGGTTGGCCAGGTCGGTGTAGAGCGCCTCCATAGGCGGCATGATCCCGCGGGCCTTGCCGCGGCCGTTGCGGCAGGACTCGGTGAGGACGTACGAGTCGATGCCGAGGTCGCGCAGGGTGTCCGGGGTGAGGCCCTTGTCCTCGCCGAAGCCGTAGTTCCAGCCCGCGAAGACCATGTCGGCGCGGGCGTCGAGGACGAGCTCCTTGGTGATCTCGCTGCGCGACAGCCACTTCGCCTTGTCGTAGCCGGACTTCCACGGGACACCGGACACGTCGCCCTTGTCGTCCGGCATCACGAAACCGGCCATGCGGTCCTCCAGGCCGAGCGCGAACATGAGCTCGGTGATGCCGACGTCGTTGGTGACCACTCGTTCGGGCCGCTTGGCGAAGGTCACCTTCCGCCCGCAGTTCTCCAGGGTGACGGCGGAGGACGGGCCGCCGTCCCCCGAGGCGGAGGACGACACCTCGGCTCCGCACCCCGAGAGCGTGAGGAGCAGGACGAGGGCGGCGGCCATGGCGGCGGCCGGGCGGGAGTGCGTCACGGGCGGAGTTCCTGTTCCTGGTCGTGGAGCTGGTCGTGGAGCCGGTCGAAGAGGAGCTGTACGGCACCGGTCCGCGGATGCCGTACGCGGTGGGCGCTGACCCCGAACACCTCGGCCAGCAGCCGCGGCGTGAGGACGTCGTGCGGGGCGCCCGAGGCGACGATGCGGCCCCGGGCGATCACGTACAGCAGGTCGCAGTGGAGCGCCGCGAGGTTCAGGTCGTGCAGCGCGGCCAGCACCGTCGGGCCGGCTTCCCGCACCAGCGTGAGGACGTCCAACTGGTGCGCGATGTCGAGGTGGTTGGTCGGCTCGTCCAGCACGAGGACGCGCGGCTGCTGGGCGAGCGCCCGGGCGATGAGGACGCGCTGCCGCTCGCCGCCGGAGAGGGAGAGGAAGCCGCGCTCCGCGAGGTGCGCGGCGCCGACCCGGGCGAGCGCGTCCGCGCAGACCGCGCGCGCCTCGGAAGGCCCGCCGGGGCCGCGCCGCCGGTGCGGCAGCCTGCCCATCGCCACGACCTCCGCGACCGTGAAGTCGAACTCCGCCGACGACTCCTGCGGCAGCGCCGCCAGCCGCCGGGCACCCTCCCGCGCGCCCAGGGCGTGCAGGTCGTCACCCGCCAGCAGGACCCGCCCGGCCGCCGGGCGCAGCGCCCGGTACACGCAGCGCAGCAGGGTCGACTTGCCGCTGCCGTTCGGCCCGACCAGGCCCACGACCTGGCCCTCGGCCGCGGTGAGCGTGATGTCGTGGACGAGCCGGGCGCCCGCGACCTCCACCGACAAGTCCTCGATGTCCAGACGCATCAGCGGCCTCCGAAGGCGTAGCCGCGACGGCCGCGCATCAGCAGCAGGAAGCACGGCACGCCCACCACCGCGGTGATCACGCCCAACGGCAGCTCGGCCGGGGCGAGCAGCACGCGCGAGAGGACGTCCACCCAGACCAGCAGGACCGCGCCCGCCAGGGGCGCCACCGTCAGCACCCGCCGGTGGTCCGCGCCCACCACCATCCGTACGACATGGGGCACCATCAGGCCGACGAACCCGATGGCCCCGCTGACGGCCACCACGGCGCCGGTGACGGCGGCCGTGACGACGAACAGCTCCCGGCGCAGCCGCCCCGGGTTCACGCCCAGCGTGGCGGCCGTCTCGTCGCCCATGGCCAGCGCGTCGAGCCGCCGCGCCGACACGGCGAGGTACGCGGTGCCGCCGAACACGGCCGCGGCCGCGAACGGCAGCGAGCCCCAGGTCGCGCCGCCGAGGCTGCCCAGCAGCCACATCATCACCGACCGGGCCGCCTCGCCGCGTTCCGCGTTGAAGACCATCAGGGTGGTGACCGCCGAGAAGCCGTAGCTCATCGCGGAGCCGGTCAGCACCAGCCGCAGCGGCGTCAGCCCGTGCGCGCTGCGCGCCGCCGCGTAGACGAGCACCATCGCGACGAGCGCGGAGGCGAACGCCGAGACGGACAGCGCCCACACGCCCAGCGCGGACAGCGCCCCGAGCAGGATGACGGCGTTGGCGCCGACCGCCGCGCCCGAGGAGATGCCCAGGACGAACGGGTCGGCCAGCGCGTTGCGCACCATGGCCTGGACGGCGACGCCGGTCACCGCGAGCCCGGCCCCGACGACCGCCGCCAGCACGGTGCGCGGCAGCCGGATCTCCCACACGATGGTGTACGCGGAGACCTCGTCGGGCCGGATCGCGGAACCGGTCAGCCCGGCCCGCAGGAAGTGCCCCACCTGTCCCCACGTCAGGCCGGACGCCCCCAGTCCCACCCCGCACACCAGGGAGAACAGCAGGACGGCACCGAGTGCGGCGGTCAGGGGCAGCAGCGGAATCCGGCGCGGGGGAGCGGGGCCGGCCGCCTGCACGGCCGTGGTGGCGGTCGTCACCGTGGTCAAGGGTGGTCCTCACGCGTCGGGCGCCGTGTCCGTACGCGTATGAGGAGTGGCCCGCACTCCGCCGGTGTGGGGCGGGGCCCGCGCGCATCCCCCTCTCGCAGTCCACGGCGAGTGGTCGGGAATCCAAGCCGTCCCCCGGGTGATCGGGCTTGCGCGACCGCCACCGGGAACCGGGGCGCTCGCGCTTACCGTTGCGGGTCAGCGCCGGACTCTCACCGGACTTCCCCCACGGGACGCGTACCGCAGCGTAGCAAGACCGTCAGACCGTCAGACCGTCAGGCGTAGAAGCGGGAGAGGCTCTGCAGCACGGCGGCCGGCTTGGCGCCGCCGTCGATCTCGATCGTGCCGTCCACGGTGATCTGCACCCCGCCGGGCACGTCGGCGACCTCGGCGAGGCGGGCGGCGAGCCGGACGCGGGACCCGACGGTGACGGGAGCCGGGAAACGCACCTTGTTCAGACCGTAGTTGACCTTGGTGGTGACGCCGTGGACGTCCAGGAGGCCGGTGAACAGGGGGATGAAGAGGGAGAGCGTGAGGTAGCCGTGGGCGATCGGGGCGCCGAAGGGGCCCTCCTTGGCGCGCTCGGGATCGACGTGGATCCACTGGTGGTCGCCGGTCGCGTCGGCGAAGGTGTCGACGCGGTCCTGGGTGACGTCGATCCAGTCGCTGGTGCCGAGGTCGCTGCCGGCCAGGGCCTTGAGAGCGTCCAGGCCGTCGACGGTGAGGGTCATCGCTGTGTGTCCTTCCGGGTTCCGTAGCGCGTACGGAGCTGGTGTTTGAGGAGCTTTCCCGAGGCGTTGCGGGGCAGTTCGCGGACGACCACCACCGACTTCGGGATCTTGTACTTGGCCAAGGAGGGCGCCAGGAAGGCCCGCACCCGCTCGGGGTCGATCCGGGCGCCGTCCCGGGGGACGACCACCGCGAGGCCCACCTCGCCCCACCGGCCGTCGGGTACGCCGACGACGGCGCACTCGGCGATGTCGGGGTGCGCCAGCAGGGCGCTCTCGACCTCGGCGGGGTAGACGTTCTCGCCGCCGGAGATGTACATGTCCTTGATGCGGTCGGCGATGGCGACGTGGCCGTCGGCGTCCACGCGGGCGGCGTCGCCGCTGTGCAGCCAGCCTCCGGCGAAGGTGGCGGCGGTCTCCTCGGGCAGTCCCCAGTAGCCGGGGCTGACATGGGGCCCGCGTACGACGACTTCCCCCACCTCGCCGGTGTCCACCTCGGTCAGGTCGGGCCGCACCACCCGCACGTCGCTGAAGAAGTGCGGGACGCCCGCCGATCCGGCCTTGGAGACGGCGTGTTCGGCGTCCAGGAACAGCACGCCGGGCCCGGCCTCCGTCATGCCGTACCCCTGCTGGAAGACCAGCCCGCGCCGTTCGTACGCGCGGATGAGCGGGACCGGTACGGGTGCGCCGCCGCAGTTCAGCAGGCGCAGGGAGGACAGGTCGGCGGCCTCCCAGCCGGGCTGCCGGCTCATGAGGTCGAACATCGTCGGCACGCCGAACATGAAGGTGATGCGGTGCCGGGCGATGGTCTCCAGCGCCCGGGCCGGATCGAAGCCGTCGGCGAGGACGCAGCTGCCGCCCTTGAGCAGCACCGGCAGGGTGAGCATGCTCAGCCCGGCCGCGTGGAAGAGCGGCGCGGCCACCAGGGCGCGCTCGTCGGCGCACAGGTCCTGGTCGATCAGGACGTTGACGGCGTTCCAGGTGAGGTTGGCGTGGGTGAGCATGGCCCCCTTGGGCCGGCCCGTCGTGCCGGAGGTGTACATGATCAGGCACAGGTCGTCGCCGGCTACCGTCTCGTCGATGGGGTCGGCCGAGGACGCGGCGAGCCGGGATTCGTACTCCGGGCCGACGGCCAGGAGGGTGTCCGGCCGGGCGGTGGCCAAACCGTCGACGACATCCTGGTGGCCGGGCGCGTACACCAGGACACGGGCGCCGCTGTCGTGCAGCTGGTAGTCGATCTCGGCGGCTGCCAGCCGGGTGTTGAGCGGGACGAAGACGCCGCCGAGGACGCCGGCCGCGAACAGCGTCTCCAGGAAGGTGTGGTGGTTGGGGCCGAGGTACGCGACGCGGTCGCCGCGGCGCACGCCCTGCGCGCGCAGGGCGTGGGCGAGGCGGGTGGTGCGCTCGTGCAGCTGGGCGTAGGTGAAGGTGGTGTCGCCGGCCGTGCTCCGGGTCCGGGTCTGGACGAGCGCCGGGCGGTCCGGGGTCTTGCGGGCCCTCCGTGCGGGCCAGGACCCCACTCCCTCGTTGCGCATGGGCCGCTCCTTGGGTCGGGACGTTCTCAGGTCAGGCCGAGCAGCCGGGCGGCGTTCTCCTTGAGGATCTTCGGCTTCACCGCGTCCTTGACCGGCAGCTCGTCGAAGTCGGCGAGCCACCGGTCGGGGGTGAGGACCGGATAGTCGGAGCCGAAGAGGACCTTGTCCTGGAGCAGGGAGTTGGCGTACCGGACCAGGGACTCCGGGAAGTACTTCGGCGACCAGCCGGACAGGTCGATGTGCACGCCCGGTTTGTGCGTGGCGACGGCCAGGGCCTCGTCCTGCCAGGGGAACGACGGGTGCGCCAGGATGATCCTGAGCTCCGGGAAATCGGCGGCGACGTCGTCGACGTGCAGCGGGTTGGAGTACTTCAGCCGTATCCCGCCACCGCCCGGGACCGAGGCGCCGATGCCGGTCTGGCCGGTGTGGAACAGCGCGATGGCGCCGGTCTCCTCGATGACCTCGTACAGCGGGTAGGCCATCCGGTCGTCCGGGAAGAACCCCTGGATGCTCGGGTGGAACTTGAACCCCCGTACGCCGTACTCCTCCACCAGCCGCCTGGCCTCGCGGACGCCCGCCCGGCCCTTGAAGGGGTCGACGCTCGCGAAGGGGATGAGTACGTCCGCGTGGGCCGCGCAGCTTTCGGCGATCTCCTCGTTGGAGATGCGGGGGTGTCCGGTGGCGTGTTCGGCGTCGACGGTGAAGACCACCGCGGCCATCTTCCGCTCCCGGTAGTGCGCGGCCATCTCGTCGATGGTCGGCTGCCGGTGGCCGTGGGCCTTGAAGTACGCCTCCGACGCCGCGAACAGCTCGGGGCTGAGCGCGCCATGGCCGGTGCGGGAGACCTCGGCGTGGGTGTGGACGTCGATGGCGGTGAGGGCCTCGACGTCGATGCGGCCCGTCTGCTGCGTCGCTGTCATCGCCTCACGCCTCCGGGATCCGGGGCGCGGGGATGCCGACGCTCTGCGGCTCGCGCCCCAGCGACGTGTCCCACACCGCGGCGATGGACTCCGGGGTCCAGCCGCCGTCCGCGTACGCCACCGCCGCCTCCTGCGGGTGCGACCACAGGGCGAGCCGGTCGCCGCCGATGCCGACGCACTGCCCGGTGACGCCGCGTGCGGCGTCGGAGGCGAGGAAGGGCACCAGCGCGGCGCAGTCGTCGGCGGTGCCGAACCCCTCGCCCTTGCGCAGGACGTCGGGCAGCGGCCGGCCCTGCTTCAGGGCGTCGACGTACGGGGCGAAGGCGGGGATCGTCTCGGTCATCGCGGTGGCGGCGACGGGCACGATCGCGTTGACCGTGATCGCCGACCGGGCCAGCTCCATGGACCAGGTCCGCACCATCGCGGCGATACCGGCCTTGGCGGCCGCGTAGTTGGTCTGCCCGAAGTTGCCGCGCTGGCCGGCGGGGGAGCCGACCAGGACGAGGCTGCCGCCCTCGCCCTGCTCCCGCATCCGTACCGCCGCGGCGCGCGCGCAGGTGAACGTGCCCCGCAGGTGCGTGGCGATGACGGCGTCGAAGTCGTCGTCCGTCATCTTCCACAGCACCCGGTCGCGCAGGATGCCCGCGTTGGTGACCATCACGTCCAGCCGGCCGAACTCCTCGACCGCCCGGGCCACCAGGCGCTCCGCCGCCTCCGTGGTGCCCACCGCCACGGCTTCGGCGACCGCGCGGCCGCCCGCCTCGGTGAGGGACTTCGTGGCGGCCTCGGCCGCGCCGGCGTCCACGTCGTTCACCACGACCGCGGCGCCCGCCCGGGCGAGCGCGGCGGCGTACGCGTACCCCAGGCCGCGCCCGCTGCCGGTGACCACGGCCACCTTCCCCGTCACATCCACAGGCTTCAGGTCCACGGACATCGCCGGCCTCCATCTGTCGAAAGGGAGCGCGCCGAGGGGCGCGCTGAAAAGAAGCTAAGAGCAATCATTGTTGTCGTCAATGGTTGTTGTGATGACTCATTTATGGGATCGTGAGCGCGATCCGTGTCCCGAACGGCCCAAGGAGCCCCCGATCAGCGACGACATCACCGGCGCCCCCTGGATGCGCGCGCTGCACGCCGACACCGGCTACCTCCTCTACCGGCTCGGCCTGCGCTCCGGCAGCCTCTTCAACAGCGCCCTCGAACAGCACGGACTCCGCCTGCGCCACTACGCGCTGCTGCGCTACCTCGCCACCGTCGACGGCGCCCGCCAGCGCGAACTGAGCAGCCGGCTCGGCTACGACCCCAGCGCCATCGTCAGCCTCGTGGACGACCTCCAGCGCCTCGGGCTCACCGAGCGGCGCCCGGATCCGGGCGACCGCCGCAACCGGATCGTCGTCCTGACGGACGAGGGCCGGACGCTGCTGCGGGACAGCGACCGCGACGCGGCGCACGTCACCGAGCAGCTCCTCGCCCCCCTCGACGAGGAGCAGCGCCGCGCGCTCCACGCGCTGCTCCTGCGCGTCACCGAGGGTCAGTCGACGCTGTAGCAGCGGATGACGATGTGGCCGTCCTCCTCGCGGGCGAGACCCACGAAGACCGTCTCGGCGAGCCAG
This sequence comes from Streptomyces sp. NPDC003036, assembly GCF_040611175.1. Taxonomy (NCBI): domain Bacteria; kingdom Bacillati; phylum Actinomycetota; class Actinomycetes; order Kitasatosporales; family Streptomycetaceae; genus Streptomyces; species Streptomyces sp. NPDC003036. The sequence continues at coordinate 210,054 of NZ_JBEXNO010000002.1, forward strand.
CGGTGCGCCGGGGCGTCGGTGCGGAACACCGGGGCGGTACGGAAGTACGTGCCGGCCCGGGCGACCATCAGCTCGCCGTCGTACTGCTCCGGGCTCTTGGCGCCCTCGTGGTAGTAACCGCGGTTGACGATGTCGATGACGGCGCCGTCGTCGGCGCGGATGAGGTAGCGGGCTTCCAGCTGGAAGATCTCGCCCCGGGTGCTGGACCAGTCGCCGCCGCCCGCCAGGACGGTGCCGTTGAGGCGGGGGCCGGCGACGCTGCCGCCGGTGATGGGCGTGAACTCGGTGCGCTCACCGTCGCCGTGGCCGATGTGCAGGTGCTCGGCGATCTGCGCGCGGATCTCGAAGACGAAGGTCAGGGAAGGGGCGGACGTCATGAGGATGCTCCAGTGGGTTCCGTGCGGCGGGTGGGCTTCCAGCCGGGCCGGGGCACGGCGTCGAGCAGATGACGGGTGTAGGGGTGTTGGGGGTCGGACAGGACGGCGGAGGCCGGGCCCCGTTCGACGACGCGGCCCCGGCGCATCACCACGACGTCGTCGCAGACGTGCCGCACGATGCCGAGGTCATGGGTGATGAAGAGGTAGGCCACGCGCGTCCGTTCGCGGATGTCGCGCAGCAGCGTGAGGATCTGCGCCTGCACGGAGACGTCCAGCGCCGCGACCGCCTCGTCGAGGACGAGCACGCGCGGCCGCACCGCCAACGCCCGGGCGAGGGCCACGCGCTGGCGCTGGCCGCCCGACAGCGCGCGGGGCAAGGACCCCGCCTGGCGCTCGTCGAGCCCGACCTCACGGAGCTGTTCGGCCACCTTCCGGTCGAGGGCGGAGCCGCGCAGCCCGGTGTGGAGCGCGAGGACCTCCCCGACGCAGTCGCGGACCCGCTGGTGGCGGTCGAGCGAGGCGTACGGGTCCTGGAACACCATCTGGATCTCCCGGGCGAAGCGCCTGCGCTCGGCCGTCCGCGCCCGGGGGCCGGGCCGGCCGCGGCCGCCCAGCCGGATGGTCCCGGCGGTCGGCGTCTCCAGCCCGGCGATCATGCGGGCGGTCGTCGTCTTGCCCGACCCGGACTCGCCGACGACGGCCAGGGCGCCGCCGGGCGGGACGGTCAGGCCGACCTCGTCGACGGCGACGAAGTCCCCGTACAGCTTGCGCAGCCCGGTCGCCTCCAGGGCGGGCGGCTCAGTGGTCGCGTCGGACACGGTCGGTGCTCCTGTCGCCCGCGCACGGCACGGCGTGCGGCTGGATCGGGAAGGTGATCGGGAAGTGGCACGCGGCGCCGCCCCCGCCCGGAGCGGCTCCGCCGACGGGCCGCAGCGCCGGGCGCTCGGTCCGGCACACCTCCCGTACGTCGGGGCAGCGCGGAGCGAAGGCGCACCCCGGCCCGGCCTCGAACGCCGATAGCGGCCGGCCCGTGATGGCCTGCAGCGGCCGGCCGTCCGCGCCCGGTGCGGGGCGGGAGGCCAGCAGCGCCCGCGTGTAGGGGTGACTCGCCCGTGTGTGCAGGCGCTCGGCGGGCAGCTCCTCCACCACCGTGCCCGCGTACATCACGGCGACGCGGTCGCAGACGGCGGCGGCGAGGGCCAGGTCGTGGGTGATGAACAGCATCGCGAGGCCCCGCTCGGCGCGGGCCTCCTCGATGATCGCCATGACCTCCGCCTGCGTGGTCACATCGAGCGCCGTCGTCGGTTCGTCGGCGAGCAGCAGCCGCGGCTCGCCCGCCAGCGCGGCCGCGATCATCACCCGCTGGAGCAGGCCGCCGGACAGCTCCGACGGGCGCTGCCGCAGTCGGCGGGGCGCGTCGGCGATGCCTACCGCGCGCAGCAGCTCGGTGACGGTCGCCTCGGCGGCCCGGGGACGTACGCTCCGCGTGGTGACCAGCCCCTCGGTGAGGAAGTCGCCGATCGTCCGCACGGGGTTGATGTGGGCGCGCGGGTCCTGGAACACCAGGGCGACGTCCCGGCTGCGCAGCGCGCGCAGCGCCGCCGGGCCCATGGCCGGGACGGACGCGCCGTCGAAGCGGATGTCCCCGCTGGTCCGGGCGCCCGGCGGCAGCAGGCGCAGCACCGCACGCGCGGTCAGCGACTTGCCCGATCCGGACTCGCCGACCAGACCCACGGCGGACCCGGCGGGCACAGTGAGGTCGACCCGGTGGATCACCGTGCCGCGGCGGCCGCCCTTGACCGGCAGGGTGATGTGCAGCCCGTCCACTTCGAGGAGGGCGGGGGACTCGGTCATCGGTCGTCTCCCAGGAGGCGTTGGGACAGGCCGCTGCCGAGCAGGTTGCAGGCGATGACGAACACCACGATCACCAGCCCGGCGTAGAGCGACTGCTCGGCCCGCCCGGCGAGGATCCCGGTGGAGCCGTTCGCGACCATCAGCCCCCACTCGGCGGTCGGCGGCTGGGTGCCGAGACCGATGAAGGAGAACGCGGCCACATCGAGCAGCGCGTACCCGAAGGCGGTCGTCAGCTGGACCAGGACCAGCGGCAGCAGATTGGGCACCAGGTGGCGCAGGCAGATCCGCCACCCGGACATGCCGAGCATCCGCAGGGCGGACACGTACGGCATCCGGCACTCGCGCAGCGCCGCGGCGCGCACGGTGCGGGCGATGTAGGGCAGGTACGCGAGGGAGAGCGTCATCACCGCCACGCCGAGGCCCGCGCCGAAGGCGGCGGCCGCGACGACGGCGAGGACCAGCCCCGGGAAGCCGAAGACCAGGTCCAGCAGGCCGGAGACCAGCCGGTCGTACCAGCCGCCGAGCCAGGCGGCGGACACCGCCAGGGCGGTGCCGACCGTTCCGGCCGCCAGCGTGACCACGGCGGGCGCCAGCAGGCTGGGCCGGGCCCCGTACAGCAGCCGCGAGAGGATGTCGCGCCCGGTGTCGTCGGTGCCGAGCCAGTGGGCTGCCGAGCCGCCCTGGTACACGGCGAACGGGTCCACGGCGTCGGGGTCGTACGGCGCGAGGAGCGGCGCGCACACGGCGGCGAGGACGACCAGGACGACGACCGCCCCGGCGGCGATCAGGACGCCCCGGCCCCTGGCCAGGGCACGGACCCGGCCGAACCGCCCCTCGCCCCCGGTGAGCGCGGCGAGTTGGTACGTGCTCATGCGTCGCCTCCCAGCGGAACGCGGTGGTCGAGGGCGGCGGTGACCACGTCCACGAGGGTGTTGACCGCGACGAAGACGACCACGGCGATCAGGGCCAGTGCCTGCACCACCGCGAAGTCCTGCTTGGCCGCGCTCTGGATGAGCAGGGCGCCGATGCCGTTGACGCCGAAGGCCTGCTCGACGATCGCGCAGCCGGCGATCAGGCCCGCGACCGCCACACCCGACACCGAGAAGATCGGCCCGGAGGCGTTGCGCAGGACGTGCTTGCGCACGACGACGCGTTCGGGAACGCCCCGGCTGCGCGCGGTCTGGACGTGTTCCGCGCCCAGTTCGGCGCGGACGGCGGAGCGCGTCACCTGGGCGACGTACGCGAGCCAGGACGCGGCGAGCGCCAGCGCGGGCAGCGTGAGGTGCTCGATCCGCCCGCCGAAGCCTTCTCCCGCGCCGTACGCCGGGAACCAGCCCATCCGCACGGAGAGCCACCAGATCAGCAGGACGGACATCACGAACGTGGGCACCGCCATGAGGGAGGTGGTCACCACGGTCACGAGCGTGCCCGCCCAGCCGCCGCGCAGGGCGGCGAGCGTGCCCAGCAGGACGCCCGGCACGATGATCAGGACGGCGGCGTACGCCACCAGGAACAGGGTGTTGCCGATGCGGTCGGCGATCAGGTGGGTGACGGAGTCCTTGTACGTCAGGGACTGGCCCGCGTCGCCCTGGAGCATGCCGCTCAGCCAGCGCCAGTAGCTCTCCAGGAACGGGTCGTCGAGGTGGTACTGGCGGTGGATCTCCGCCAGCAGTTCGGGGCTCGGCGGCTTGCCCCCGCCGATCAGCAGGGAGGCGGGGTCGCCGGGGGAGAGGAACAGGGCGCCGTGGAGGGCGAGTCCGGCGACGAGCGCGGTCACCGCCAGCATCGCCGCACGGCGGACGACGAACCGCCAGATCATGAGCCGCCCTCGCCGGTGCCGCCGTCGCCGGTGCCGCCGAGGTGGGCCGCCCACGGCATGTTGATGTAGGCGAACGACGCGGGGGCGCCGCTGAGGCGTTTGTTGAGGAACATCCGCTCGTGGGGCCAGGCGAGGGGCACGATGGGCAGGTCCTCGGTGTACAGCGCCTGCGCCCGGGTGAAGAGCGCGGCCGAACGGGCGGGGTCCAGCGTCGCCTTGGCCTGCCGCAGCAGCGCGGTCACCTCGGCGTTGCGGTACTTTGTCCAGTTCAGCGGGGATTCGGGCGCCGTCAGCATCTCCGCGTACGACAGGGGGTCCGGTATCTCGACGTAGCCCAGCACCATGGTGGCGTCGAGGCCCTCGCGGGCGGACGGGTCGTAGAACAGGCCGGACATCTGCGTCGGCTGGAGCTGCCTGATGACGACCTCCAGACCGATCCGTTTGGCCGCGGCCTGGAGGAAGGTGAGGGTCTGGAGGGACTGCTGGTCGCCCGCGCCCATGGCGACGGTGAGGGTGCGCTGCCGGGGAGCGGCCTGTTCGACCAGCTTCCTGGCCCTGTCCTCGTCGACGGGGGGCAGCGCGGGCAGCGCGTCATGGGCCGTGGCGTAGACGTCCGCGGCCTCGCTGTTCTTCCATACCAGGGACGGGATGAAGGTCTTCGGCTTCTGGGCGGCGCCGTCGTAGACGTTCCTGATCAGGGCGTCGCGGTCGAGGATCAGGGACAGCGCGTCGGCGATGCGGCGGTCGGCGAGGGGCGAGGCCGTGCTCGTGGGGTAGAGGAAGACGGTCTGGGCCGAGGGGCCGTAGTAGACCGTGCCGGTACGGGAGGAGCGCAGCGCCCTGGTGACCGTGGAGGGGATCTCGTAACTGCCGTCGATGTGCCCGGAGAGGAGGGCGCTGGTGAGGGTGGAGCTGTCGGTGATGAACCTGAAGGTCAGCTTCTCGGCCTTCGGCCGCAGCGCCGCGTCCCAGTAGTCCCCGTTGCGTACCGCCGTGATGGACTCACCGGACTTCCAGCTCGTGAGCCGGAAGGGGCCGGTGCACATCAGGCCGCCCTTGGCGGTGCCGTAGGAGGAGCCGGCCTTCTTCAGGTAGGCGGCCTCGCTGACCGCCCCGAAGCCGTTGACCAGGTACTTCAGGAACAGCTGGTCCGGCGCCTCGAAACGGACGGTCACCTGGTGGGCGCCGGTGGCCGTGACGGAGGTGACGCCGGCCATGACGTTGATGTTGACGCTCTGCGTGGCGGGGTCGCGCTGCCGTAGCAGGCTCGCGACCACGTCGCCCGCAGTCATGGGCTCGCCGTTCCAGAACCGCACGCCCTCGCGGAGGTTGAGGACGAGGGTCCTCGGGTCCGGGCGGTGCCAGGAGGTGGCGAGGCCCGGCGCGATGGAGTAGTCGGCCTTCAGCCTCAGCAGGGGGTCGCAGAGGTTGGACACCACGGTGCTGGGCGAGTAGTCGCCGACCTTGGCCGGGTCGAGCGTGGTGGGCTCGCCCATCGGGAGGTTCCAGGTGACCTGGTCGAGGGCGCCGGTGGCGGCGGGCGTGGTGGTGGTCAGCTTCGGGGTGCTCGTCGACGAGCCGGAGGGGCCGCCGGCCCCCGACGTACAGGCGGAGAGGGCCACCAGCGCGGACAGGGCGGCGGCGAGGGTGCGGGCGGTTCCGGGGGCGGTTCTGGGAGCGTGCATGAGGTGCTCCTGATCGGGGACTGCGTGGCTCTGACGGTCCTTCGGGGAATCCTTCAGTGGGGGGCGTGTACGAGCGGGGGTCAGTCGGCCCGTGGAGGCAGGACCGTGACGGTCAGGCGCGACGGGCACGCCCCGCCGGTGCGCAGGGTCTGCGTGCTCGGCTTCGCGGCGACCGTGGTCCAGGGGTTCTCGTCCGTGCCCGGGCACGGCAGGTACATGGGGTAGTCGCTGCTCGCCACGATCAGCGCGAGCCGGTGCCCGGGGCGTACGCGGTAACCGGTGTGGCCCAGGTCGATGTGCACCTCGTCCGGGGCCTGGGGGCCGCGCACCGACACCTGGCCGCGGGCGATCAGGTGCGCCCGGCTGTCGGGGGAGACGTCGAGCACCTTGGCGTAGAGGTCGAACACCGGGGCGGTGCTGGTCACATGGAGGTCCAGGCCGAGGGGACCGGCCAGGTCGAGGGGCTCGGACAGCACCGGTCCGCTGAAGGCGAGGACGTCCTCACGCGCGGCGACGGGCGCCACGTCGGGGTACGTCTGGAGGACGGCGAAGGAGTTGGGCACCAGCGACGGCACGAGCGCCTCCGGGTCGTGGACCCACCGCGTGCTGCGCTGCTCGGCCACGGGCTCCCCGGTCAGCGGGGCGCCCGGCAGAGGTCCCGCCGCGTCGGCCGGGTCGCCCAGCCAGAAGACGCGCTCGGCGGACTCGGCCGGGGGCCACGCGCCGGACGTGCGCCGGCCGGCGTGGCCGAGCTCCCAGTCCACCTTGGGGAGCGAGGAGACCGGACGGACGCCCTTGAGGAACACGTCGAAGAAGGCGAGGGCGGGGTCGACGTAGGCGGGCAGCATGCGCGCGAGGGCCGCCTCGCTCACGGCGTGGTCGTCCTCCTCGGCCACCGGCGCCAGGTCGAGGTGGTAGTTCTCGTGGTCGACCGCACCGGCCCACAGGTACTGCACGGCGTCCCACCCCGGCCGCGAGGCCAGCTCCACATAGTCGCGCATGTGCGGGATCAGGATGTTGTCGAACCAGCCGACGCAGTGCAGCACCGGCACGGGCCGGGCGTCGAAGGGGTGGCGGCCCAGCGCGGGGAAGAGGTTCGTGTAGCGGGGCGCGAGGGTGTCGAACCACGCGGAGCGCGCGCCGATGGCGCGGAACGCCTGCTCGTACTGCTCGATCACGGGGCGCAGCGAGCGGTCCGGCTCGTAGTCGTACGTGCCGTTGTCGACCCAGTGGTGGGCGTAGTACTCGATGCCCTCCAGCCAGACGGGACTGCCGACCGCGGCCCCGTCGAGCGGGTCGCTCTGCGAGGTCGCGTTGAAGTCCACCGTGGTGACGCGGGGGACGATCGCACGCAGCGCCGGGTGCTCGGCGGCGACCGCCGCCCACTGCGTGAAGCCGTAGTACGAGTCGCCGAACATCCCCACGACCCCGACCGACCAGGGCTGGTGGACGATCCAGTCGATGGTGTCGTAACCATCCTGCGGCTCGCGCAGGAACGGCAGGGTCCGGCCGCCGGAGCGGAACTTGCCGCGCACGTCCTGCACGACGACCGCGTAGCCGCGGGCGGTGAAGAGCGCGGCGATCCGATCGAAGAAGACGTAGCGGCTGTTCTTGTCGTACGGGAGTCGGACGAGGACGGCGGGGACCGTGGCCTCGTCGAGGTCCTCCGGGAGGTAGACGTCCGTGGCCAGCCGTACCCCGTCGCGCATCCGGACCAGGTGTTGCCGGGCCTGGTCGGGGACGGGGGCGGGGCCGATCCGCTCGCAGGGGAGAGTCATGCGGTGTTCTCCTGGAATTGAGAAACAACAGCGTCATGTAACGGCGTTGTATGACAACATTGCAGCTCCGGATAAGCGGGTCAACCCCCTGAGTTAAGGTCTGCGACATGCCGATTGAGGTAGACGAGGCGAGGCGGCTCGACGAGATCGCCGCCGCCACCATCCAGGTCGCCCGCGAGCGAGGCGTCCGCTCCGTCACCATCCGCGCCGTGGCCGCGCAGCTCGGCGGCTCGACGGCCATGGTCACCAACTACGTCTCCAGCCGCTCCGCGCTCATGATCAACGCCCTGCGTCGCGCGGAGGAGGACTGGGCGCGCGAGATGGAGGAGGTGCTGGAGGGCGTCAGCGGCCCGGACCGGCTCCAGGCCGTCGCCCGCTGGATGTGCACCACCCAGCGGGACGACGAGGTGCTGCGCCGCCTGCTGATGGAGATCGCCAGCGCCGGCTCCGACGCGGGCTCGGACGTCGAGGAGCTCCGGCGCGCCACCGCCCGGCGCAGCCGTGAGGAGATGGGCGCCCTCGTGGCCGAGGCCGGGGTTCCCGATCCGGCGCTGAGCGCCGACATCCTGCACCTGCTCTTCCGGGGTTACTGGCTGTCCACCCTGGAGGACCCCGACACCTGGAATCCCGACCGGGGGACGCGCGTCGCGCTGGCCCTGATCGACCTGCTGTCGCGGCAGTCGGGAGAGCGGCGCTCCGGAGGGGAGTGAGGGGCGAGGGTTGACAGGTCCGGGCGCCCGGAAGCAGGCTGACCCCGACATGAAACGCCGTTGTATGACGGCGTTTCCTCCTCTGTCGTCGAGCGGCCACGGATCACCTCACGCGTGGCGCCCTGCTCCTCCCCGCCCTCTCCGCCCCTCTTCTCCGTCCCCGCCGTGCGCCCTGCCGCGCCCGGGGGCTCTCCTTCCAAGAGGTATCCCATGGGAACTGCAGCCCAGCCCGCCGCGTTGTGGCAGCGCACCGCCACCGACCTCGCCGCCGCCATCCGGGCCCGTGAAGTCTCCGCCGTCGAGGTGGTGCGGTCGTGCCTCGCCCGCATCGAGGACACCAACCCCCGGCTGAACGCCCTGGTGGACGTACGTCCCGACGAAGCCCTGGCCGACGCCCGCCGCGCCGACGAGGCGGTCGCCGCGGGCGCCGACCTCGGCCCGCTCCACGGCGTGCCGGTGTCGATCAAGGTCAACACGGAGCAGAAGGGGTACGCCACCACCAACGGCGTCGCCGCCTTCGCCCACCGGGCCGCCGAGGGCGACGCTGCCTGCGTCACCGCCCTGCGCCGGTCCGGGGCCATCCCGCTCGGCCGCAGCAACTCCCCGGCCTTCTCCCTCCGCTGGTTCACCACCAACGACCTGCACGGCCGCACGCTCAACCCCTGGGACCACGGCCGCACCCCCGGCGGCTCCAGCGGCGGCGCCTCCAGCAGCCTCGCCGCCGGTATGACGCCCCTCGCCCAGGGCAACGACATCGGCGGATCCATCCGCTTCCCCGCCGCCTGCTGCGGAGTCGTAGGCGTACGCCCCACCGTCGGCCGGATCTCCGACTGGGCGCCGCCCGCCTTCGCCGAGACGCCCGACGGGCCCGTCGAGCTGGACTTCCCGCCCACCGTGCACGCCTGCGCCGTACAGGGCCCGCTCGCCCGGACCGTGGCCGACGCCCGGCTGGCCCTGCGGGCGATGACCACCCCGGACCTGCGGCACCCGCACGGCGTCCCGGCGATCCCCGAGCGGGCGGGCAGCGCCGGGCCCGTCACGGTGTCCGTGGTCCGGAGCATCGGCACCGTCGACAACCACCCCGCCGTCGACCGGGCGGTGAGCGACGCCGCCGCGCGGCTCAGCGACGCCGGCTACAAGGTCGAGGAGCTGGACGGCCTGCCGCTGCTCGCCGAGGCGGCGCGCCTGTGGTCCCTGCTGATCACCGAGGACCTGCGCCCCATGCTGCCGCTGGTCGAGCAGGTCGGCGACGCGGCGATCCGCACGGCGCTGGCCGGGCACTTCGCGGCCGCGGCCGCCGAGTGGGGCGAACGCCCCACCCTGGAGACCTACATCACCGGCTGGGCCCGCCGCGCCACGCTCGTCACCCGGCTCCAGGAGCTCCTCGGATCCGGCCGGCTGCTGCTCACCCCGGTCTGCGCGGAGCTGCCCTTCGAGCAGGACGCCGACCTCGGCGAAGAGGCGCGCGCCGGGCGGCTGTTCACCGCGATGTGGCCGATGACGGCTGTTCCGGTCCTGGGCTTCCCCGCCGTCACGGTGCCCGTCCGCCTCGACGACGGCCTTCCCGTCGGCGCCCAGCTCATCGGCGGCCGCTTCGAGGAGGAGCTCGTCCTCGACGCCGCCCAGGCCATCGAGGACCGGGGGCCCGCGATCAGCCTCTGGGCATGAAGAGCGTTGTTCTTCGCCCCGTTCAGCAGGTGACCGGCTCTCCTGGGGTGAAGACGCTGAGGTTGAGCCGGGCGCCAGGTGCCGTCACGGGTTCGGCGAGGCAGGTGGTGAACCGTGCGTCTCCCACCGCAATGAGGACCTCGGTGCGGGCCTCCGGGTCCAGGAGGAGCCGGCGCATGATGCCCCTCGCCGTCCGGTGCGAACGGGAACGGGAACGGGACCGGCGAAGAGGGCGGGACCGGCGGCACCACCGCTGCCGCGAAGGACGACGATTCGCTCGTCGGCAAGCTCGTGCTGCCGGCCGGTGTCGGCGCCGGGGTCCTCCTGCTCGGCGGCATCACTTTCTACGCCCTCAGGCGCCGCAGGGCGGCCTGACACCGGGACACCTGACGCTCGGTCTCCTCGACGGCGTACCGCGTCCGCCGCCCCGGCTTCCCGGGGCGGCGGGTCTCAGGCGGTCGTCCGGTTCACGCGGTCGCCCGTCTCACGCGGCCGTCCAGCCGCCGTCCACCGGGACCGCCGCCCCCGTCACGAAGGAGGAGCGGTCGCTGCACAGCCACGCGGCGGCCTGGGCCACCTCGGAGGGGGCGGCCATGCGCTTCTGGATGGGGCGGGCGAGGAAACGTTCCTCGATCTCCGGCGTCTCCTCCAGCACCTCGTCCATCAGCTCCGTACGGGTGTTGCCGACCACCAGCGCGTTCACCCGCAGCCCGCGCTGCCCGTACTCGGCCGCGGCGGCCCGGGTGAGGCCGATGACCGCGTGCTTGGCGGCGACGTACGGGGCGACGGCGCCGGTGGCGAGGACGCCCGCCACGCTGGAGGTGTTGACGATGGCGCCGCCGGAGGGCGAGCCGAGCATGACCGGAACCTGGTGGCGCATGCAGTTCCACACGCCCCGTACGTTGACGTCCATGATCTGCTGGAAGACCGCGTCGTCGGTCTCGTGCAGCTCCGTTCCGACCGTCGCCCAGCCGGCGTTGTTGAACGCGCCGTCCAGGCCGCCGTACGTGTCCACCGCCAGGGCCACCGCGCGCTCGACCTCGTCCGACCGCGTCACGTCGGCGGGCGCCGCCGTGGCCCGTCCGCCGCTGTCGGCGATCTCCTTCTCCAGGGCCCGCAGCCGCTCCTCGCGGCGGGCCACCAGGACGACGGCCGCGCCCTCCGCCGCGAACAGCCGGGCGGCGGCCGCGCCGATGCCGCTGGAGGCGCCGGTGATCATGACGACCTTGTCGGTGAGCAGTAACTGAGTAGTTGTCATGCACCTATTGAACTGTCCCGGCGCCGCGGCCATGCGGCGGTTACGACATCCTCACGGGATCCGGGAACCGCGTGGCGGCCTGCCGGTCACGCCGCCCGGAAGTGGTCGCCGTGGTCCCGCGCCCAGGTCCGGAAGGCCGTGGGCCTGCGCCCGAGCACCTGCTCGACGCCGTCGGCCACCGCGGCCTTCCCGCCGGCCGCCTGACGCCGGCTCATCTCCAGCAGGGCCCGTACCAGGGGCTCGGGGTAGCGCCGCCACCAGGCGTCGCGGGCCTCCTGCGGGGTCAGCTCGACGAAGTCCAGCGGCCTGCCGACCGCGGCGGCCAGTTCCGCGCACTGCTCCCGGGGGGAGATCGCGGCGGGACCCGTGAGGGCGTACGCCCGTCCCGCGTGGCCGGGCGTACTCAGCACCCGCGCCGCCACCTCGGAGATGTCCCGGGGGTCGACGCAGGCGACGCGCGAGTCGCCGTACAGCGCCCGTACCACCGACTCCCGGGCGATCGACGGCGCCCAGTCGCGCGTCTTCGACATGAACGCGCGCGGACGCAGCAGGGTCCACTCCATGCCCGTGGCGCGTAATCGCTCCTCGTTCTCCCGCTGCCAGCGGGTCACCAGGTCCTGGGCATCCGGTTCCGTCACGGCGAGCGCGGACACCTTCACGATGTGCCGTACGCCGCCGGCCCGGGCCGCCGCGAGAACGTTGTCCTCGTGGTCGGGCCGCAGCGGATCGCTGGTGACGAGGAGCAGCGCGTCCGCGCCCCGGCAGGCGCGGGCCAGCGAGGCCCGGTCGGCGAAGTCGGCGCCGACGATGTCCCCCGCGAGCCCCCGGCGGGCGGCCCGGGCCGGGTCCCGGGTCAGCGCGCGCACCCGGTGGCGGGGTGCCAGCAGGGCCGTCACCGTGTGGCCCACCGTGCCGCTGGCGCCGGTCACCGCGATGGTCAGCCGCTTTCCGCCGTCCCGGTCCGCCCGCGTCGCACGCTGCGCCTCCCGGTGGGCCGCGCGGAGCCCGGTGGGGGCGCTCACGCCGGCCTCGCGCGGTCGGCGTCGAGCACGATCCGCTCCGCGACGGAGGGGACGGCGATTCCGGGGAGCAGATTGCGCCACATCCCCACGGTCCGCTGCGGCAGGTCGGCCCGTCCGCTCACCAGCTGCGAGTAGAGCTGGATGCCGGTACACGCGCCCACGACGAACTCGGCCACCTCCACGGGGTCCACGGAGTCCCGGAGCTCGCCGTCGTGCCGCGCTTCCAGCAGACAGTCCGTCATGATCCGCACCCACGTGCGGTACGACGTGTCGTCGCGCATCCCGAAGGCGCCCTGCTCCACCGCCAGCCGCACGGCGGCGCGCAGCATCGGGTCCTGCTGGATCTGCCACGACCACAGCAGCGTGATGTCCACGAGCCGTTGCAGGCCCCGGGAGCGCAGCATCGGGACGATCGTGTCGGGCTGGGCGTTCATCACCGCGAGCGCCAGCCCCTCCTTGGACTTGAAGTGGAAGTACATGGCCCCGGTGGTGGCGCCGGCACGCTCCGCGATCTTGGTGATGCTCGCGCCGGCGAAGCCGTACTCGTCGAGAACCTCGGCGGCCGCGCGCAAGATCGCCTCGCGCGTCCGAACGGCCCGCTCCTGCTTCGTCCGTGGCATGCACCCTCCCCTAACCGTAGAGAACGCTCTTTATGCTATCCGCTCGCCATGTGGGACGACACCCTGAACGCCCCTGCGTTGACCTGCGGTTGGCGAAAGTTCTCACGGTTTCCCTCGACAAACAAAAAGAACACTCTCTATTTTATGAGCGTGCGGGCACGACATCGCCGTACAGCACGGTCTGTCACACACATCGGACATCAGGGGGAAGGTTCCGCATGTCTCACACCACCCGGCAGCCGGTCGCGTCCACCGCGCCCGCGCCCGTGCTCACGCCGACGCTGACCTACGCCGTTCCCAGGGAGTACGTGCACCGCGCGGCCATAGCCGAGGTGTTCCTCACCGGCTGGCGGCCGATGGGCCCCGACTCCTTCACCGTCACCGCCCAGTGGCCCCGCCAGCACAGCTTCTACCTGACGCAGGAGGGGCTGCACGATCCGCTGCTGCTGAGCGAGACCATCCGCCAGACGCTGCCCCTCCTGTCGCACGCGGCGTACGACGTCCCGTTCGGCACTCGGCTCAGCTGGGACTTCTTCCGCTACACGCTCGACCCCTCCGCGCTCGCCGCGCAGTTCGTCCCCGCAGAGCTCGAACTGACCGTCACCGCCTCCGACATCAGACGCCGCGGCGGCCAGCTGGCCGCCGTGACCATGAACTTCGACGTCTCGCGCGACGGCGTGCCGCTGGCCACCGCCGAGACCCGGTTCGGCTGCTACACCCCGGCGGTCTACCAGCGGCTGCGCGCCGGCCGGGCCGACCTCGACAAGGTCCTCGCGAGCGTCCTCGCCCCGCCTCCGCCGGTGTCTCCCGCCCTCGTGGGCCGCGACCGGCCGCAGGACGTGGTGCTCGCCCCGGCCGACGGGGACGGGCGCTGGCGGCTGCGTACGGACACCGCCCACCCGGTGCTCTTCGACCACCCGGTCGACCACGCGCCCGGGATGCTCCTGCTGGAGGCCGCGCGCCAGGCCACGCAGGCGCTCGATCCCCACCGACGGGTGCTGCCCGTCGGCATGGACATCGCCTTCTTCCGGTACGTCGAGTTCGACTCGCCGTGCTGGATCACCGCCGAGCCGGACGAACCGGAGCGGCACGACGAGCACGGCCGGCGGCGTACGAAGGTGACCGCCTGGCAGGAGGAGCAGGTGGTCTTCTCCGCGACGGTGACGACGGAAACGGTCGCCGCTCGCTGAGTCGGCGACACCCCCCCAGGATCGGGCGGGCGGTGCGGGCAGGCCCTACGGCTTGCCCGCACCGCCCGCCTTTCCGTGTGCCCGAAGCGGGCGGGGGAGGAGGGGCGTCGGCCGCCGCGTCCAACGTGGTGCGGCGGCCGACGGTCCCACCGGGGGAGGGGTCAGGCCGTGCGTCTGCTCAGGCCGAGCGCCTCGGACCGTTGGGTGACCCCGGCCAGGCGGCTGTAGGCGTACGCGGCCGACACGAGCGTCATGTGGTGGTGCCAGCCCGGATACGACCGGCCCTCGAAGTCCAGCAGCCCCAGGTGCTCGCGCAGGCTGTGCACGGTCGCGGTGCTGCCCGCGCGCAGCCGGGTCAGCGCCAGCAGGTCGCTCATGCGCGCCTGCACCATGCTGGTCAGCCACACCACCGACGGCCGCTGCTCGTCCGCCTGCCACTCGGCGAAGAGCCGGTAGGTGCGGTGCGGCGCGCCGGCGCCCGTCCGGACGCCGGGCACCCGCACCAGGCCGGAGACGATGCGGAGCAGCCGCTGCTGCCCGTCGGACGCCGTCACGGTGGCCGTGTGCGGGTGCCGCCGGCTGTTCATGGCCAGGAAGGACCGGGCGCTGAGCGTGGTGGCCGCCGTCGCCGCGTGCGCGGCGGGCTGCGCCTTGAGGTGCCCGTCGGCGATCACCTGCATGGCGTCGGGCACCGCGACGAGGAAGTCGTACCCCCGCTGGGAGAGCCCGGAGACCAGCGGGGCGACGCTCGGCAGCTCCGTCATGTCCGCCACCACCGGCACCGCGGCCAGCGAGGTGCGCGCGGCCGCGCTCGCCGTCAGGTCCAGCGTGTCCGCCCACAGGGGCCGGTGCCGGACGGTGTCGGGGATGCGGGTGCGCCGCCGCAGCCCCGTGTCGTCGGCCCAGTGGTCGGGCAGGAACAGCCGCCAGTCGACCGGGACGTTGTGCCCCGGGACGGAGAGGAAGAGCCCGAGGGCCACCTGGCAGTTGACGGTGCGTCCGGCCGAGGGGACGAAGCGGCGGTGCACGCCGACCGAGTGGTCGCCCCGCTTCGGCAGCACGGCCGGAGCGATGGTCCAGGCCCGGACCGGGGCGCGCTCCTCGACCCAGCGCATCAGCTCGCCCCGCGCGGGGTCCCACTCCCAGGGGCTGGCGTTGATGAACTGCTGCAGCGACTGCGAGGCCGTGGGCGAGGTGGAGACGGCGGCGGCCAGCCGCCGGACCGACTTCTTGCCCGGCGTGGTGAGCAGACCCTGCAGGTAGGACTGCGCCCACCTGCGCTGGTCCGCGCGCGGCAGATGGCCGAAGAGTTCCTCGGTGTAGGCGGCGATCGGGGCCGGATCGACCGGTCCCCGTAACTGCGTCATGCCGTGCGCAGCCACGATGCGTTCCCCCTCGACTGGTTCGGACGGACGGCGTGAGAGGACACCTCACTCGTAAAAGAATAGAGAACGTTCTGTATTTTCCAAGGGGGTTCACCGGTCCGTGACGACTTGCGCAAGTCCCGCCCCCTGTTTGGTGGTTGATGGCCGGAAGTCGGCGCTTCTTGTGCAAGTCGGCGTTGCCCGGCCCGGGGCGGGCCAGCAGGCTGAGCGCACGGAGAGGGGGGAGAACCTTGGCAGTTCACGCACGCGTCGCGGCCCCGACGACCGCGACCCCGGCGTCCGCGGACGGGAAGAGCGCCGCCGCGGCCGACCGCGGAGGCAGAGGTGGCGGCCGGCTGCCGTCGCTGACCGGAATGCGGTTCGCCGCCGCGCTGCTCGTCTTCCTCTTCCACGCGACGTACGAGAACGTCTTCCGCGACCCCGGGACCAACGCCGCCTTCGTCCAGCTGTTCTCCAAGGCGGGCTGGGTCGGCGTGTCCTTCTTCTTCGTCCTCAGCGGCTTCCTGCTCACCTGGTCGGCGCGCCCGGACGACACCGCCCGCCGCTTCTGGCGGCGGCGCGCGTGGAAGATCTACCCGAGCCACGTACTGACCTTCGCCGTCGCCGTCGCCCTGCTGGCCTGGACCGGCCAGGCGGTGCCCGGGGCCGTGCGCAACCTGCTGCTCGTCCAGACCTGGACGCCGGACGTCGACGTGATCCTCAGCGCCAATCCGGTCAGCTGGTCCCTCGCCTGCGAGGCGGTCTTCTACCTCGCCTTCCCCCTCCTGCTCCGGCTCGTGGACGCGATCCGCCCGGCCCGCCTGTGGTGGTGGGCGGCGGGGCTGGTGACGGCCGTCCTCTGCGTCCCGGCCCTCGCCTCGGCCGTGGTGCCCGCCGGTCCCGACATGTGGTGGCTGGCGGTCTCGGAGGAGCACTACTGGTTCGTGTTCGCGTTTCCGCCCGTACGCGCCCTGGAGTTCGTCCTCGGCATGGTCATGGCGCGGATCCTGTGGACCGGGCGGTGGTGCGGGCCCGGACTGCCGCTCGCCGGGCTCGCGGTCGTCACCGGTTACGGCGTCGCGCTCGTGGTGCCGTTCGCGTACGGCATGGTGGCGGCGACCGTCGTCCCGCTCGCCTGGCTCGTCACCGCCGCGGCCGCCGCGGACCTGCGCGGAAACGTTTCACCGTTCGGTTCGCGCACCATGGTCCGCCTCGGCGAACTCTCCTTCGCCTTCTACCTGTCGCACCGGCTGGTGCAGATGTACGGGCACCGGGCCGTCGGCGCGGACCGGTCCTGGGACACCCCGGCGGGGATCGGGATGCTGCTCCTGGGACTCGTGGTGACGCTGGGGCTGTCCTGGCTGCTGTACACGTTCTTCGAACGGCCGGTCACCCGCCGCATGGGCGTCGCCCGGCCGCCCGCAACGCCACCCCCACCCTCACCCCCACCCGCTCCACGGGCCGGACGGTCCGGCCCGCCCCGTGACGGAGGCTCACGATGACGCTGACGACCATGACCACGGTGACGACGATCGACGTGTGGTTCGACTACATATGCCCGTTCTCCGTGATGACCCGCAAGGTGCTCGCCGACGCGGTCACCGATCCGGACGTCCGGACCGTATGGCGCCCCTACGAGCTGCACCCGGAAGGGACCCCGCCGCCCGGCGAGGGCGACTACCCCGAGCGGGTCTGGGAGAACTCCGTCCTCCCCATGGCCGAACGCCTCGGCGTCCGGCTCGGCTCGGCGCCCTCGCTGCCCCTGCCGCGTACGGGCCTGGCGCTGCGCGGCCACCGCTACGCGGAACGGCACGGCGTCGGCCTCGCCTACAGTGACCGCGTCTTCGACGCCCACTTCCTGGAGCACCTGGACATCGCGGACCCGGGACCGCTGGGGGACCTGGCGGCCGATGTCGGCCTCGACGCACGCGAGTTCCGCGCCTACGTCACCTCCGCGGCGGCCGCCGAGCAGTACCTGCGCGAGCAGGAGGAGGCCCGGCGGACGCACCGCATCCACACGGTGCCGACGCTGACCATCGGCACCTGGCGCACGGAAGGCGTCCCGCGGGCGGACCGCGTGCGGGAGGTCCTCGCGGCGCTCCGCCCGCCCGCGGGCGGCTCCCCTCACTCCGCCGGTGCCGCCACGCGGAACCCCACGCCGAGCGCCGCCAGGTCCCGCTCGTAGACACCGTGCCGACGGGCGCACCGGGCCAGGTCCCGGTCGTGGCGGAAGGACCCGCCCCGCGTGACGTGCGGGTCGAAAGCCCAGTCCTCGGTACGCGGCACGTCGTCGGGGGCGCCCGGATAGGGGGCGTAGCGGGTGGAGGTCCACTCGTCGGCGTTGCCCGCCATGTCCAGCACGCCGAACGGGCTGGCCCCCTCGGGGAACGAGCCGACCGGCACCGTCGCCCCGATGCCCAGGTCCACGAGGTTGGCCAGGCCGGTGCGGTACTCGTCTCCCCACGGGAACTCCCGGCCGTCGTCACCGCGTGCGGCGCGCTCCCACTCGTCCTCGGTGGGCAGCCGCACCGCGACGCCGCCGAGGCGTTCCCCGAGCCACCGGCAGTAGGCCGTCGCGTCGTCGAAGGCGACACCGACGACGGGGTGGTCCGCCGGCGCCTGCGGGACCGGCCTGCCGGTGGCCACCGCGAAGCGCGTCCACTGGCCGACCGTGACGGGCGTGCGGGCGATCCGGAACGCCGGGAGCCGGAGCTCCGTACGCGGGGCTTCCTTCCTGTACCACTCCAGCGGCACGCCGGTGTCCCGGTAGCGGTGGGCCACCTGCGCCACCTCGTCCACCGGCGTGCCCCGGCGCAGCAGCCCGGCCGGGACCTCCACCCAGTCCACCTGTTCCACCACGTCCACCCGCTCCACCATGTCCACCCGTTCCCTCCTCAGCTCGACAGCAGATGCGCGTTGGGCCTCATCGCGGCATCGGCGTACCGCGCGATCTCCACCACGGTCACGCCCGACGCCTGGAGCAGCTCGGCACCGGCGGCCGCGACGACGAACGTGTCCGGCTCGCGCCAGGCCGTCACCACCCTCCGTACCCCCGAGTCGATGATCCACTGGGCACATGGGCGAGGTCGCGACGCGCGTCGGCCGCAGGGCTCCAGGCTGCTGTAGACCGTCGCCCCGGGCAGCCGCGGGTCCCCGGCCAGCTTGGCGAGCGCGCTCTCCTCGGCGTGGACGTGGGGGTCGCCGCCCTCGCGGGAGTGCCCCCGGGCGAGTTCCTGCCCGTCGGCCCCGACGACGACCGCGCCGACGGAGAACGCCGTCCGCGACGGTGGGCACGCGGCGGCCAGCGCACAGGCCTCGGCGAGCCAGGCCAGGTCCGCCGCGGTCGCCCGGCCGTCGGTGCCGGGGCGCCGGTTCAGCGCGTACCGGAGCAGGACCACATCGCCGACCGGCCGGGTCTCGACGAGGGTGAGCCGGTGCAGGGGCCCGCCCGGGTAGAGCCCGGGGCCCAGCATGCGCGGTGCGTCGGGCTGACCCACCAGCAGGGGCGCGACGGCGAGCTGCAGCTCGTCCGCCAGGCCCTGTTGGAGCAGCTGGGTGTGGACCTGCCCGCCGCCTTCGACCATCAGCCGCCGCACGCCCAGCGTGTGGAGGTGGCGCAGGACGGCTTCCCAGGCGGCGTCGTCGCCCTCGGCCACCTCGTACACCTCGGCGAGACCGCCCACGGCGGCCGAGGCCCGGGCGTACGCGCGGGCACCGACCGCGTACACCGCCTTGCGTCCGCCGTGGTGCCAGAACCGCCATGCGGGATCGAGATCGCCGCTCCGGGTGACGGTGACCTTCAGGGGGTACGCCTGCGGGGCCCGCGACCGCACGCGCAAACGGGGGTCGTCGGCGCGCAGCGTCCCCGCTCCGACCAGAACGGCGTCGCTGGAGGCGCGTTCGGAGTCCACCCGCCGGAAGTCCTCCTCGCTGGAGAGGAGCAGCCGGTCCTCGCCCGGGCGGGTGTCGAGGCAGCCGTCCAGCGACACCGCGGCCGACAGCAGAACATGGGGCATGGACACGGTACGAAGCTCCTTCTCGTCCTTCTCGTCCTTCTAGTTCTTCTGGTCGCGGAATTTCGCCGCATCGCCGTAGCCCATCCCCGCGCTCCAGCTCATGGGTTCCAGATGGGCGTTGAACGGGACCCCGTCCCTCGTCATCGCGGGCCGGGTGTGGTTGAGGTGCAGCAGCGGGTCGTCGTACCGGATGAGGGGGGCGGCCGCGGAGAGCCGGGCGACCATGTCGTCGTCCTCTCCGCCCCAGCCCTCGTACCGCTCGTCGAAGCCGCCGATCTCGTGGAAGGTCTCCGTGCGCGTCCAGACGCAGCCGCCCGGAGGCTCCCGCAGCAGCAGGCCGCGCAGGTGCGCCGTCGGCACCTCGGCCCTGCCCTCGCCGTTGCGCAGACCGATCGCCCGAAGGGTTGACCGCTCGTCGAGCGACAGCGACCACGTGAACGGCAGATGCGCCGCGTGCCCGCCGTCGTACAGCCGCGCGACGTTGCGGTGCACGAAGGAGCGGTCGACGAGGATGTCGGCGTCCAGGACGCACAGCGCGGGCGCCCCGGCGTGCGCGACGGCACCGACGTTCACCGCCCACGCCTTGTTGAACAGGCCGTCCTTGTACGCGAAGACGTAGTCGTCGACCAGGCCGTCGACGAGCGCGCGCGTGCGCGGCTCGGTGTCCGCCTCCACCAGGGTGACCCGGTGCGCCGCGCCGCCCGCCTGGTCCGCCAGGGCGCGCAGACAGGCCAGGAGGTTACGCGTCCGGGTGCCCCCCTCCCGGTCGCGGAAGGGAATGACGACGTGCGCCTCCGGCAGGTCGGGAACCCCCGGCTGCCGGTCCCCGCCGGAGCCCTCCGCCACCCCGTCCGGTCCGACCGGCCCGGTGCCGTACGCGCCCGGCCCGCCCCCCAGGTGGTAGTCGATCCAGATGTGCGGGTCGGCCCCGGCGACGGCCCCGGCGAGCCGCTCCCGCTCGTGCGGCCGCTCGGCCAGCAGGCGCTCCAGCCGTTCGGCCAGCAGATGGTGGAGCGCGGCGTCGTCCGGGTCCGCGAGTACGGCGCGGTACGCCGCACCGGCGTCCGGGGCTCCGGCCACGGCGTCCGCCAGCCGCCCGTCCACCGCGCGGTAGTGGTCCCGGCTCATCTCCCAGTAGTCCGCCGCGATGTCCGGCACCGCGGGATGGTGCGCCAGGACGGCGTGGGCCGTGAGCCGGCGGGCCAGCCGCCCGGTGTCCGGCTCCGAGGCTTCGTACATCTCCGTACTCCCCTTCCATGGTGGTAGCTCAGTGGTGGTTCCCCAGTGGTGTAACGGTGTTTCAGGCGCCGTCGTCCGCCGACCACGCGCGGAGCCACCGGGGGTCGGCGGCGGCCCCCGTCGGGAGGAACCGGAGGTCGATGGACAGGCGCATCGCGTCGGTGGCGGTGTCGAGGGAGGCGTGCACCATGCGCGATACGTGGACCATGACGTCCCCGGCGGAGAAGTCCGCCCACAGCCAGCGGCGGCCCAGCCGGGTGGCGAGCAGCTCCAGGTCGTGGGTGATCGGCCGCCGGTCGTGGGGGCGGTCGGAGGTCGCGCGCAGTGGCGCGTACTCATCGGCCCGCAGGGTGTGCGATCCCTCCAGGTACACCAGCGCCCCGGCCTCCAGCGGGCAGTCGCCGCCGGGTATCCACATCGTGACCAGCCGGTCCGACCCGGCGTCCAGGTAGTCCAGGTCGACGTGGGCGCGGGAGGCGCGGTGCGCGCCGCGGTGGAAGTGCCGCAGTATGCGGCGGGGCAGCAGCTCGGCGCTGCCGCCGAGCGCCGCCTCGGCGAGCTTGGCGAGCACCGGGCTGCCGACGAAGTCCCGGAAGGTCCGCGAGCGCACGAAGGCGTGCGCGGGGTGCCCGGGCATCCCGTGGGGCGGCAGCCCGGCCGGGACCCGGCCGGAGAACACGCCCTCTTCCGGAGTGGTGCCCGGGGCGAGGTAGGCGGGGTCGAAGAGCGAGAAGTAGGCGCCGCGCAGCCGCAGCACCTCCGCTCGGTCCAGCACGCCGCGCAGGTACAGGTAGCCGTCCGAGGCCAGGCGTTCCCGCAGAGCGTCGGGGCGGCCGTACAGGCCGGTGCTGTCCCTCAGCGGAGCGAAGAGGTCCGGGGTGAAGGGGAGGGGCAGGCCGTTCGAGGAAAGCGTCTTCATGGATTCCTGAGGGCAGGGTCCGGACGATGCCGGCGCGGTGGGGTGACAACACGAACCGGCGGCGGTCAGTAGACGCCCTGGTACGTCTCCTCGGTCTCGTCGTCCTGGAAGGGCTGTACGGCCCTCACCCCGTCCCAGGGGAACCACGGGTGGGGCCCCGTCCTGATGGCGCTGTCCCGCTCCAGGAGATTCGGCAGGAAGAGGTCCTCCAGGAGCGTCGTGACGCGTACGCGCCCGCGCTCGCCCACGGGCAGGACGCGCCAGGGGTCCGCGGGGTCGACGACCTCCATCACGGCGAACGGCGGCGGCAGGTGGTAGGAGTGGCCGAGGGGCTCGCCGGGCCCGCCGGGGCCGTCGTCGTCGAGCCGGTCCGCCTGGAGTGCGTGCCCCACCAGCGTGTTGCCGTAGGTGTCGATCCACTGCACGCCGCGCAGGTGCTCCTCGCGGAGGAACTCCGCCTCGGCCGCGGTGCACGACGTGCCGCCCGT
Organism: Streptomyces sp. NPDC003036; assembly: GCF_040611175.1. Taxonomy (NCBI): domain Bacteria; kingdom Bacillati; phylum Actinomycetota; class Actinomycetes; order Kitasatosporales; family Streptomycetaceae; genus Streptomyces; species Streptomyces sp. NPDC003036. The sequence goes on from NZ_JBEXNO010000002.1 coordinate 232,061, forward strand.
GCATACGGCCTTGACGCCGTACGCGGAGAGCGGGCGAGGCAGCCTCATGGCGAGCGCCAGCAGCAGCTGGGACGTGGTGAAGAGCAGCGAGGGCCGTTCGGCGGTGAGCAGGGTCAGGGTCTGTGCGACGAGGTGGTCCGTGTACGCGTCGGCCTCGCCGTGCTCGCGCAGCGCCGCCTTCACCCAGCGGGGGTCGAAGTCGATGGAGAACACGGCCCCGCGCCAGCTGTCGGCGAGCCCCTCCACGAAGTGCCCGTAGGCGTGCGGACCGCTCGGCGTCATCGCGAGGACGTCCCCGCCCGCCACGCCGCGGGCTTCCAGCATCGTCCGGTAGATCTCGACGTCGTACGCGAGTCTGGTGACGTTGACGATCCGGCAGGGCGCCCCGGTGGTGCCGCCGGTCTCGAACACCCGGAAGGGACGGTCCCGGTAGCCGCGCGGCCGCAGGTCACGGGCGCTCGCGGCGCGCAGCTCCTCCTTGTCGAACAGCCCGAACAGGCGCAGGGCCGCGAAGCCGTCGACGTCCCGGATCGGGTCGAAGCCGAGGGCCGAGCGGCGCCGTACCCAGAACGGGGAGCCGGTCTCGGGCGAGAAGTGCCAGCACATCATGCGGCGCGTCCACTCGTCGAGCCCGATGGACAGGGCCGGCACCCGCTCGCGCAGGACGTCCTGGAACGTCTCGAAGGTGACGGGAGTGCCCTGCCCGCCGTGCACGGTGCTGTTCATGTCGGTCCCTTTCACGTTCACGTTCACGTTCGCGTTCACGCGGTGCGGCTCCGGTCGGGCCGGTGGACGAACAGGGCGCGCTCGGCGACGGCCGCCGCCCCCGCCTCCGTGGCGCGTACCACCACGGCGAACGGGAAGGGCGCCTCGTACCCGGCGAGCGGAGGGACGTCCCGGCTTCCGGTCACCCGTCCGCCGGCCAGCACGAGCCGGGGGAGCGGATAGCGGTCTCCGGCCGGGCTGTCTGCCGTCGGGGGCCGCCGGGTCACGACGCGGTCCCCGGGACGCAGCCGCTCCTGTACGGAGCGGATCACGCGGTCCGTCGCCCGGTGGTCCCTGGTCGCGGCGAGCGGCAGGGCCGGGTCCGTCGGATACGGGCTGATCGCGTCGAGGGCGGCGGCCAGCGCCTCGGCCGTCTCCTCCGCGTGGTCCGTGCAGACGACGGTACGTACGTTGGTGCAGAAGCGGCCGGAGTCGCCCGCGACGAGCGGCAGCAGCCAGTCGGCCGCGGCGGCGCCGCGCAGGTGCCCGGGCAGCAGGGCGCAGGCTCTGCCGGGGCCGTGCAGGGTGAGCGCGGCCGAGGCGCGTACCGACGTGGCCACCTCCGCGTCCCCGTAGACGGTCTGGCGGTCGGTCAGGGTGACGAGCCGGTGCAGGACGGCCGGCTGCGCCGGGTAGAAGCCCAGGCGTTCGGGCGGCCAGCCCACGGCGAGGAGCGCGGCGAGCAGGCGGGCCGCGGAGAGCGGCTCACGGCGGCTCGGGCGGATCCACACCGCTCCGGACCGCTCCGCCTCCTCGAGAACGGACTCCAGGCAGGTGAAGGTGTTGCCGGGGAGGGAGACCAGGGCCAGCGCGTCGTCCGGGGGCGCCGTGGCCCGGCGCCCGAGAAGCCGGGCGCGCAGCAGGGCGCACCACCGGTCGACGAGCGGAGCGGGCAGTCCGGCGACGTCCCACAGCGCGGTGCGGAAGTCCCCCGCGCTCTGGGCGCCGAGGCCGCCGATCGTCACGGTGCCGCCGTCGAACAGGTCGAGCGCGCGCAGCAGCAGCGTCCGCCGGGTCTCCCGGGGGAAGTCGGCGAGGCGCCGTCGGCCGGTCGTGTCCCACCAGCGGCGGTCCGCGGCCGCCACGATCTCCGGCACGAGAGCCAGTGCCGTGCCCGGTGCCGTGCCCGTGGCACCGGGCAGGGCGACGGTGTCGAGTGACGTACGCCATCGTCCTTGGCGGAAGGATCCCAGGACCCGGCCGTCCAGAACGGTCGCGTTCACCGGAGCTCGCTGCGCAGTGCGGCGGCGACCCGTAGCTGTTCCCCCTCCGTCAGGGACGGGTAGAGCGGCAGGGCGATGTGGTGCCGGGCGAACCAGCGCGCCCGCGGGAAGTCGTGCTCGGTGCCGTCGCCCGCGGCGCGGGAGGCCGCGAAGAACGGCTGGTCGCACAGGAGGTGGTCGTAGACCTCGCCGGCCAGGGCGACGCCGTGCCGCTCGCGCAGCCGCCGCTTGAGGGAAGCCCGGTCGACGCCGTCGTCGAGGTAGAGCAGGTACTTGTAGAAGTTGCTCTCCGACCCTGCCGGCACCACGTGCGGGCGCTGCCCGGGGACGCCGGCGAGCAGCTCGTCATAGCGGGCCGCGAGGGCGCGGCGGGCGGTGAGGATCGCGCCGAAGCGCTCCAGGTCGACGGTGCCGACGGCGGCGTGCACCTCGCTCATGCGCCAGTTGCCGCCCGGCCTGTCGTGCAGGGTCGAGCCCGGCGCGCTCCTGCCGTGGTCCCGCCAGAGCCGCACCCGTTCCAGGTCGTCCGGGTCCGCGCAGGTGAGCAGGCCGCCCTCGGCGCTGGTCGCGACCTTCGTCGGGAAGAAGGAGAACGCGCCGAACTGGCCGAGGCTGCCCGCGGGGTGCCCGTCGAGCGTACTGCCGAAGGCGTGTGCGGCGTCCTCGAGCACCGGGATGCCTCGGTCGCGGCAGAGCGCCAGGACTTCGTGGAGCGCCGGTGAGACGATGCCGCCGATGTGCACGGGGACCACCGCGGCCGTGTCCGGGTACCGGTCGAGCGCGGCGCGCAGGCCGTCCGGGGCCATGCCGAGCCCGTCGAGCTCGAGGTCGACGAAGCGGGCGCGGGCGCCCGCGCGCTCGGCCGCGGCGGCCGTGGCGAAGAAGGTGTTCACCGGTACGAGGACCGTGCGGCCCGCGACGTCCAGGATCCGCAGCGCGATCTCCAGGGCGCCCGTACCGGAGTTGACGGCGGCGCCCGGGGTGCCCGTCCAGGCCCGGGACAGTTCCTCGAACCGCGCCACCTGGGGCCCTTGGGTCAGGACGCCGGAGACGAGCGCGGCGTCGACCCGCTCGCACACGGTGCGCCGTGCCTCCGCGTCGAAGGACACGCGCTGCGCCGGGACCGGCGCGGTGACCGGCAGGGTGTCCGGCACGGTGTCGGGCGCGGCCTCCGGCGGGGCGGCGGGCGCGGTGAGTACCCGGGTGAAGAACGCGGCCGCCCGGGAGACCTCCGTGCCGTGGCCCATGGGGAGTTCCAGGACCTCCAGGCGCTGCTCGGCGCCGGACGCGGCGTACGCCCGCTCGACGGTGCCGGCGGCGGTGCGGGCGTCGTCCGCGTCCAGGAACCGGTCGGCGGTGCCGTACTGGAGCTGGAGGGGGGCGGGCGCGAGCGCCCCGAACAGGTCGGGCAGGTCGGCGTACTCGAGGATGCCCGGGAGGGCGGCCCCCTCGAAGCCGGTCAGCAGGCGGGTGAAGAGCGCCGCGTACGTGCCCAGGTGGCTCGCCACACAGAGCGGCACGGTCCGCCGCGCCAGCAGCGCGGTGTGCAGGGCGACGGCGCCGCCCAGGCTGTGTCCGAACAGTCCGACGCGGTCGGCGTCGACGAGCGGATGGGCGCGCAGCACGTCGAGGGCGCCGAGCGCGTCACCGGCGAGGGCACCGAGCAGGGAGTGGCCGCGCAGGGCGAACGCGTGGGCGAGCAGGGCCCCTTCGTCGCGTCCGTCGAGGGCTTCCGGGTCGAAGCCGCCGTGGAGGCCGTACGCGAAGGCCAGGGTGGTGAACCCGGCGCGCGCCAGGTGCTCGGCGACGTTGCGGTCCGCGTGGTCGGGTGGCGTCTGTCCGGTCAGCTGTTCCAGACGGGCGTTCTTCCCGCCGAGCACCAGCACGGCCGGCCCCGGCGCGGCGTCCGCGGGGCGCAGCAGGGTGGCGCGGAACCGGCCGCGTACGGGGGAGTCGAGCTCCAGCTGCTCACGGTGGAGCCCGTCGCTCACCGACGTACCCAGGGACACGGAAGTGAGGGGCGCCGGGGCGGGGACGCGGGCCAGCCGCTCCACGACGGCGCGGACCTGCCCCGACCAGGCCGCGTGGCGCACGGCACCGCCGGCCGCGTCGGCGGTCTCGGCGGTCTCGGAGGTTTGGGCGGGGAAGCTCAGCGGCGGTGTCCCGGACAGCAGGTGCGCCAGGCGGTGTGTCTGCATGTGCTCTTCCGTTCCGTTCGGATCAGACGAAGTCGGCATGCAGGGTGCGGGGCACCTCGAGGGCGTACGCGGTGAGCGCGTCCTCCAGCTTGACCTGGCCGCGGTGGAGGAGTTCGAGGAGCTCGTTCTGCGGGCGGTAGAAGCACGACTTGCACAGGTCGGTCCTGCGCGGGTTGGAGCTCTCCCACTCGGCGCGGGGACCCCCGTCGAGGACCTTGAGGTAGCCGTCCTGCACCACGCTGCCGATGCGGTACCTGCTGTTCAGGTGGACCTGCGGGCACGGGTAGAGGTTGCCGTCGGCGCCGACCGCGGTGACGAAGCGGCTGTAGTGGCACCGTTCGAAGTCGCCCTCGACGTCGTCCGTCCGGTCCATGGGGCCACGGTCGAGCTTGGGGACGGACACCTCGAAGTCCTCGGTGGAGAGCTCCGCCGCCTCGGTGAGCGCCGCCGCGATGTCCGCCATCACCGGCTCGATGGTCTCGTGCCCGAGCGCGCTGTAGAACTCCGGCTCGAAGCGTACGTAGTGGGCTCCCGCCTCGTGGGCGAGGGCGGCGGCCGCCAGGATCTCCGTGTGGTTCTGCGCCGTGATGACGTAGTTGAAGCCGATGCGGAACTCGGGGTCCACGGCCGTCTCGCGCAGCCGGTTGACGGAGCCGACGAAGGAGGAGAAGGTCTGCTCCCGGTCCCGGGTGATCGCGTTGAACGTGGCTTCGGTTCCCGCGTTGAGCCCGATCCGCACCCAGGTGTGGGTCCGTGCGACGCACTCGGCCACCTTGGGCCGGTGCAGCCGCGATCCGTTGGTGATCAGACCGATGCGCAGTCCGGCCGCGTGCCCGGCGTGGCAGATGTCCGCGTACCCGGGGTGGATGGTGCACTCGCCGCTGCCGCAGAAGGTGACGGCCCGGCCGTCGTTGGCGGCGAACTCCTCCAGGAGCGACACCGCGTTCTGAGTGGAGAGGGAGTCCTTGAAGGAGAACAGGTCGTAGAACCCGTCCTCGTGCGGTGAGTGGAAGTTGCAGAAGTTGCATCGCATGTTGCAGGCGCCCATGATCCCGATCCGCATATGGATCGGCTTGATCTCCTGCCCCGCCACAAACCGCCGCAGGAGATCGCCATGACTCAGAACCTTCTGCGGGGAGTGCGCCTCATCGAGGCTCACCGCAGGCAAGCCACCCTCTTTTTGAAGGGTTTTTGCGGAATCATTTCGAAGAGTGGTTCCATATTCATCCGGGCTGCCATCCGACGTCTTCATGGTGACTCCCTGGTGAGCAGACTCCTGAGGTGGGCGGTCACGCTAGGAGCATCCAACTAGCCTGTCAACCGATTTAGTTGAGCCACAAATCAGGTCGATGATCATGGTTGACAGACCGCTGAGCTGTCGTGTTGGCTTTGCCGAGGTGCTGGGGGTGATCTTCGCTATTCGTGGACCGCCACCAGCGTCCGTGACTCGCCGTTGCTTATTCATCTGCCCGGTGACGCGCTTTTCTCCTGTCTGAAGGGAATGAAAGTGCCACTCGTACTCCGTTCGTGCAGAAGCTCTCCCGCCGGCTCCCGGACACCGGCCACGCAGATATCACGGGCTCTGCTCGATAATCCGACCTCAGAGCTGATATGACCGACATTCTGGTCCCCACCTGGCCGGTCATCCCGTACGCCGCGGACGGGCTCGCGCCGCACTGGCGGCCCTCCCGGCGCCTGACCCTGCTGATGCCCTTCTACCGCGAGACCGAGGCCACGCTGACCCGCTCGGCCGGCGCCGTAGCGGCCCTGGACTACCCCCCGGAGCTGCTCCAGGTGCTGTGGCTCGTGGAGGACGGACCCGACGGCGACCAGGACTTCGAACGCGCCACCCGGGTCCGGGCCGCCGTGGACCGCCCGGACCTCGACTGGCGGATCCTGAGACTGCCGAGCATGCGCCCCAAGGGCGCCGCTCTCAACCACGCCTTCCCGTACGCCGACGGTGACGTGATCGCCGTCGTGGACGCCGACGTCGTCCCCGGCCCCCGCCAACCCCTGGAAGCTGTCTGGGCGTTGGAGCAGGGCTACGCGCTGGTCCAGGCCGAGGAGATCAGCGAGCGCGGACACGGGCTCACGGCCCGCGTCAGGGCCGCCGAGGACGCCGTGTGGCACGCCTCCGTGCGCGGACTGGCCAGGGCGACCGGTGTGCACGTGGTCGCGGGAAGCTCCGTCTACGCCTGGGCGTCCACCTGGGACGCGGTGCGCCCCGTCCGCGAGGACGACGTGGAGGAGTCCTACCACTGGTCGCTCCAGCTGATGAGCCAGGGCGTCCGCACCGGCTTCCTGCGTACGCCGTCCGGCGTCAGCTCCACCGAGCACGCCGGCGCCGCCCTGCGCCAGCGGGCGCGCTGGGCGCGCGGGCAGCTGCGGGCCGTCGCCGTCAACTGGCCCGCGCTCTCCGCGCGAGGACGCGTACTGGGCGCCGTCAGCGTGGGCAGCATGGCCGCCCGGGCCGCCATGCCGGTCTTCCTCGCCGCCTCCGCGGTGTCCCCCCGCGCCCGCAAGGTGGCCGCCGGACTGCTCGTCGCGGACGCGCTGTGCGTCCTGGGGGCGCGCCGCAGCCCCGAGTACCGCGAGCGGGCGGACGGGCCCGCGTGGGCGCTGGTGGTGCCATGGCACCTCGTCGGCTCCGTGGCGGTGTACCGCGCGCTCTGGGAGTGGGCGAGGGGTGACCGCGGCTGGCACAGCGTCCGCGAGGTCTCCGAAGCCGAGGTCGCCGAAGCCGAGGCCCGCGAAGCCGACGTCTCCGAGGCGCCTCAGGGGCCCGCCGCCCGGGCCGCCGCAGCCGGCGCCGCCGCACGCGAGGAGCGCCCTCATGGCCGGTGACGCCGCACGCCCCGGGCCCATGCCCTCCGGCATCGTCATCAGCGCCGCCGTGATGAGCCACCCCCGCCGGCAGGCGGAGGCGGCGCGCCTGGCGGAGGCGTTAGGCCGCTGGCACACCGAGGTCGCTCTCGACCCGCGGCCGGACGGCCCGCCGACGACCCTGCGCACCGCGTGGGCCGCCTGGGCCGCCATCCGCCCCGGCGCCACCCACCACCTGGTCCTCCAGGACGACGTGGAGCTGTGCCGCGACTTCGCCGAGCGCGTCGAGGCCGCGGCGCGCGAGCACCCGGACACACCGCTCGCCTTCTACGCGAACTGGGACTCCTGGAACGGCGCGGCGACACGAGCCGCCGCCTTCGCCGGCGCCCGCTGGGTGCCCGCCGTGCCGGGGGAGTGGATACCGACCCTGGCGCTGCTCCTCCCGCGGCGGGACGTGGAGGACCTGCTGTCCGCCACGCACCCCGACCGGGCCGAGCCCGAACCCGACGACGTGGTCCTCGCCCGCGAGCTGCGCGCACGCGGCCGACGCGTGCTGATCTCCGTACCGCACCTGGTCGAGCACACCGGGCAGCCCAGCCTCGTCGGCAACGACCTCTACGGGCCCCGGCACTCCGCCTGCTTCGCCGACGACGTCCTGCGCGACACCGCGTCCCGCGACCGGGACCAGCCCGCGGACACCGCCCCCGCCCGCCTTCCCGACGTGCTCGTCCACCGGCTGCGCGGACGCGCCCACATCGTCCTCACCGGCCCGGACCTCCCGGAACCGGAAGGCGAGCCGCGCTTCATCCCCCTGCGCGCCTACCTCGACGAAACCGGCATGGCCGGACGCGTACCGGCCCACTGGGAGAAGGCCCGCCAGGACCTGCAGACGCCCGACAGCATGCTCTGGCTGTGCGAGGAACTGTGGTACTGCGCCTACGTGTTGGGCGCCCACACCCCCTCCACCCACGGCGTGCCGCCGCCCAGGCTCGTCCGGGTGGCGCTGCGCAGCCTGGTCCTCGGCGGCACGGCGCTCCCCGCCGAACAGCGCCTGTGGACCGAGCGGCACGCGGCCAGGCTGACGACCCTCGCCGAGCACGGATTCGCCGCGGGACTCGACGACCACCGCACCTACGGGCCACCGCGCCCGGTCCCGGCCGAACGGCTGGCCGCCCTTCCCCCGGCGCAGCTCATCTGGCAGGACCCACGGCTCGCGGACGCGGCGTAACAGAGCCGGTTCCCCCACACGACCAGCACGACACCGCATGGAGGATGCGATGACCACGGCTGCACCCATCGGAGAGAACCAGCACAGCGACGTACCCCACTGCACCGTCCGCGCGGAGGTCGCCGTGCCGGTGGACACCGCCATCGGCCCGGTGACGGCCCGCATGGCGACCTTCTCCGGCCTGCTCGACGGCCGCGAACACCTGGCGCTGGTCTTCGGCGACGACCCCGGACCGGCACCGCTGGTCCGCGTGCACTCGGAGTGCCTCACCGGCGACGTCTTCGGATCCGGCCGCTGCGACTGCGGCCCCCAACTCCACGAAGCCCTCGGCCTGCTGGCGGAGCACGGCGGCATCCTGCTCTACCTGCGCCAGGAAGGCAGGGGCATCGGCCTGTACAACAAGCTCGACGCCTACCTGCTCCAGGACGAGGGCCTGGACACCTTCGAGGCCAACCTCCGGCTGAACTTCGAGGCGGACGCCCGCGACTACCGGGTCGCCGCCCAGATGCTGAGCGCCCTCGGCGTCGCCCGCATCCGGCTGCTCACCAACAACCCCGACAAGGCCGCCCAGCTGACCGCCGGCGGGATCGCCGTCAAGGAGTCGGTGAGCACCGGGGTGTTCCTGAGCAGCAGCAACCGGCGCTACATCGAGGCGAAGGCACAGGCCGGCCACCGCATCGTGCTGACGGACGCGACCCCGGCATGACGTCATCGGCATCTCCGGACACTGTGGCCGCGCAGTGGCGGCGACGCCTGGGACTCCCGGATCTGACCGGCCACGGGCGCATCGTGGCCGCCACCTCCTTGGACACCTTCGGGGTGGGCATGTTCACCCCGCTGTCGTTCCTCTTCTTCCTGCTCACCACCGACCTCACCGTGACCGAGGTGGGGTGGGGAGCGAGTCTGGCGACGCTGCTGTCCATACCGTTCTCCCCGCTGGCGGGGAGCGCGGTGGACCGCTGGGGGCCGCGCGCGTGCCTGGTCGCCAATAACGTGCTGGCAGCCGCCGGCTACCTCTGCTACCTGCTGGTCGACTCCCTGAACGCCCTGGTGGCGAGCATGCTCGTGGTGCTCTGCGCGGAACGCCTGTACTGGGCGGCCTGGCCCGCCTTCGTTGCCGACCTCGCCGAGGGCGCCGAACTGGACCGCTGGTACGCCTTCACCGCGGCCGGCAAGAACGCCAGCGTGGCGCTCGGCGGCGCCGCGGGCGGCTTCGTCCTGGGCACCGGCTGGTCCGGGGCGCCGCTGCTCATCGTGGTCCTCAACGCGGCCACGAGCGTCCTGACGGCTTACCTGTTCCTGCGCCCCTCGCCGCGGCCGCGGCCGGCCGAGGGCGCGGCGCCGGAACCGAAAACGGCACCGGAGCCGGAGCCGGTACCGAAGACCGCGGATCCGCCCGCGGCCGGCGAGGAGGCCGCGGCCCCGCAGGCCGGCTGGGGTGCGATCCTCCGCGACCGGGTGCTCCTCTGCCTGCTCGCCTCCCACGCCGCGCTGACGTTCGGCTGGCTCATCCCCACCGTCATCCTGCCGGTCTACCTCGTCGAAGTGCGGGCCCTGCCGACCTGGCTGCCCTCCACCACGCTGATGCTCAGCTCGCTGCTCATCGTCGTGGGCCAGACGTACGTCACCGGCCGGCTCGGCACGGTGGCGCGCGGCCGGGTCATCTCCTGGGGTGCCGGGCTCATCCTGTGCGCCGTCGGCCTGCTCGCCGCGGTGCCGGCCGTCGGCGAGGGCGCCATGGTCGCGGTCGTGTTCCTGGCGGTCCTGCTCTTCACCGCTGGGCAGATGACCGCCACCCCCGCCTTCGTCGCACTGTCCGCGACCGCGAGTCCGCCGGAGGCGCGCGGCCGGTTCCTCGCCCTGTTCAACCTCACCTGGACGCTGTCCGCGGTGGTCGGCCCCGCACTCGTCGGCGTCCTGATCGAGCGGCACGGCGCCGTCCTGTGGGCCGTCCTCGCGGCCCTCGTCTCGCTGGGCGGGCTCGGCTACCGCTTCACCGGGCGCCTGGCCCCCCACCTGCTCGCCAGCCCGCAGGTCAGGCAAGCCACCCCCTGACCGTCCCACCCCCGACCGTCATCCCGTCACCCAGAAAGGGAAACCCCATGATCCGCCACTACGGCCCCATCAGCGGTGTCGCCGCCTACGGCACGCAGTACGTCGCGACGGCCGGCTACGACAACCAGCTCATCCTCTGGGACGCCGCGACCAAGCAGCCGCTCGCCCGGGTGAACCACGACCACCTCGCCAACCAGGCGGCGTTCAGCCCGGACGGCCGCTTCCTCGTCAGCTCGTCGAGCGACTACTCGGCCCGCCTGTGGTCGCTGCCGAAGCTGAGCCTGGTCGCGGTCCTCGCCGACCACAAGGACGACGTCGAGATGTCCGTCTTCCACCCCACCAAGGAACTCATCGCCACCGCGTCCCGCGACCACAACGTCCGCGTGTACGACTTCACGGGCACGCTGATCACCACGTTCGAGGGGCACACCGCGGACGTCATCTCGGTCGAATGGGTCGCCGGCACCGACGAGCTGGTCTCGTCGAGCGACGACGGCACCATCAAGCGCTGGTCCCTGGAGACCGGCGGCATGACCGACGAGATCGACCTCGCCGGGGTCGAGACCGACACCGTCGCCATCGCCCGCACCGGTGTCATCTACGCCGGGAACGACGAGGGCGAGATCATCGTCGTCAACGGCGAGCGGGTGGAGAACCACCCGGCCCACGAGGCCGGTATCAAGCGCCTGGTCTACAACGCCGAGCGGGACCTCCTGGTGAGCCTCAGCTACGACCGGACCCTGCGCGTGTGGGACACCTCCGCCGACCTCACCGAGGTCGCCCAGGCGTCCCTGCCCTCGGACATCTGGCCGCGTTCGTGCGCCTTCCTCGACAGCGACACCCTCGCCTTCGCCACCTTCGGGTCCTCCTACGCGACGTACCGGATCGGCGCCGACGAGTGGAACGTCGACGGCGTGGAGCAGACCCCCTGCGTCAACGCGGTCACCGTGGACGGCGGCCGCACCCTGACCATCGGCGACGCCGGCGTCCTGTGGATCGACGGGGAGCGGCACAGCGAGACGGGCAGCCTGTGCAACTTCCTCACCCCGGTCGGCGGGCGCGTCCTCACCGGCGGACAGATGGGCAAGGTATTCGACGCACTGACCGGCGAAGTCCTCCACCAGCACCGCTCCCCGCTCAACTGCGGAGCCGCCTTCGAACGCGACGGCGTCCCCCACGTCGTCATCGGGGCGTACACCGGTGAGGGCATCGTCCTGTCGGTCGCGGCCGACGGCTCCGTCCGGCACGAGGCGACGCTCCAGCTGCACCAGAACGCCGTCAAGGGCATCGCCGTCTCCGAGGGCCGGATCTTCTCCGTCTGCGCCGACGCCAGCACCACCTGGTTCTCCGTCGACGACCTGGAGCAGCTGCACCACATCGAGGAGGCGCACGAGCGCATCGCCAACGGCTGCGCGCCGCTGCCCGGCGGCGACTTCGCCAGTGTGAGCCGCGACTACAAGCTGCGGCTGTGGCGCGGCTTCGAGCCCACGGTCATCGCCACGCCGCACGACCACTCCATCAAGTGCGTCGCCGCCAGCACCGACGGACGGTACGTCGCCACCGGTTCGTACCACGGCCTCGTCGCCGTCTACGACGTGGCCGCCGACACCTGGTCCACCGTCAGCCGGGTCACCACGGCGGGCATCTCCTCCCTGTTCTACGACGCCGACACCGACCGCTTCCTGGCCGGCTCGTACGACGGGCGCGTCTACCCCGTGTCGTCCCACTGAACCGAGGCTGATACCGATGTCCAGCGCGACCTTCGACTACGGCCCCGACTTCTACGACGAGGCCACGGTCTTCCCCCGCTACCAGGAGGCCCGGGCGGCCGTCGACGAGGGCAACACCACCCTCGAGGAGCCGTACGTCCTCGCCTTCATCGGCGACCTGCGGGGCCGCTCGGTGCTCGACCTCGGCTGCGGGGACGGCACGTTCGGGGAGTCCGTGCTGCGGGCCGGCGCCGACCGCTACCACGGCATCGACGGCAGCGGCCGCATGCTCGCGGCCGCCGCCGCCCGCCTGGACCCGGCGACGCTGGAGCGCGCCGACCTCAACGCCTGGACCTGCCGTGAGCCGGGGGCGTGGGACGTGGTGACGGCCCGCATGGTCCTGCACTACCTGGACGACCTCCCGGCGCTGCTGCGCGAGGTGCGGACCGCCCTGGCCCCCGGCGGCCGGTTCGTCCTCTCCGTCGAACACCCCGTGGTCACCTGCGCGTACGACGGCGACTTCCACGACGGTGTGCCGTCCGAGATGCGGGTGCGCGGCTACTTCGACGAGGGGGAGCGGGCCTGCGAGTGGCTCGGCTCCTCCGTGCGGAAGGTCCACCGCACCGTCGAGACCTACGTCCGGGACCTGCACGAGGCCGGGCTGGCCCTGACCGGGCTGTCCGAGGGGCGCCCCGAGCCGGACAACTTCCGGGACCCCCGCACGTGCGAAGCGCGCCGGGCCGTCCCCATGTACCTCACGATCCGGGCGGAGAAGCCGGCATGACGAGAACGACAAGAAAGAACAGCATGCCCAGACACCTCAGAAACCTCGGGACCCTGGTCGCCTCCCTGCTGCTGGCGTGCGTCACCACGGCCGCCTCGGCCGCACCGCCGGCCACCGCGTCGCCGGAGACCGCCCCGCGGCCCCTCAAGGTGTGGCTCATGTGGGGCTCCGTCCCCACGCCCGTGGTGGACCAGCTCGTCGACGAGTTCGAGGCGGCGCACCCCGGCGTCGAGGTGGACGTCGAGCTGCAGAGCTGGGTCGGCATCCAGGAGCGCCTGGAAGCCGCGCTCGCCTCCGACGACTCGCCCGACGTCGTGGAGCTCGGCACCACCACGACCCCCTCGTTCGCCTCCGCCGGCCTGCTCAAGGACCTCAGCTCCGAGGCCGACGCGCTCGGCTCCCCGGAGTGGATACCGTCGCTGCGCGAGTCCGGGAACTGGCGGGGCAAGCAGTACGGAGTGCCGCTGTACGCCGCGTCCCGCGTGGTGATCTACCGCACGGACCTCTTCGCCCAGGCCGGTCTCGACACACCCCGGGACCAGAAGGAGTGGGTGCGCACCACACGGGCGCTGGGCCGGGCCCATCAGGCGGACCCCGGTTTCCAGCCGCTCTACCTGCCGGGTCGGAACTGGTATGTGCTCTCCGGCCTGCTCCACGACCGGGGCGGCAGGCTCGCCACCCATGACGGCACCCGCTGGCACGGCGGGCTCGCCACCGCCGAGGCCGCCTCGGCGCTGAAGTACTACCGCACGCTCCAGTCGCTGTCGCAGGCGCCGAAGGACCAGGACGAGGCCCACCCGTTCCAGTACGAGGAACTCGCGAAGGGCAAGGTCGGCCAGATGGTGGGGCTGCCCTGGGAGCTGGCGGACGCCGAGCGCATCAACCCCGGCCTGCGGGGCAAGCTCGGCATGTTCCCCGTGCCGGGGCTCTCGGCGGACCGGCCGGGCAGCGTCTTCCTCGGCGGTTCGAACGTCGCGGTGTCGGCCCGCAGCGCGCAGCCGGAGGCGGCGCTGGAGTGGGTCGCCGGGATCACCGGCCCCGAGGCCCAGAAGCGCATCGCGGCGGCGAACGGCACGCTGCCCAACCGGCTCGCGCTGGCGCAGGACGTCGACAGTCCGGTGGTCAAGGTGCAGGCCGAGGCCGCCGCCAACGGGCACACCACCCCGGTCGACCCGCGCTGGCCGCTGGTGGAAGCCGAACCCAACCCGGTCAAGACGCTCCTCACCGACGTACTCACCGGCCGGCAGCCGATCCGCGCGGCGGGGCGGCAGGCCGACCGGATCGTGGAGGAGCGGTTGAACGGGACACCACCGGCGGACGGCCGCGGCCGGCTCCACTGAGCGAGCACGGACAGCTTCCGGGTGGCGGTCCGGTGCCTCGTCACGAGCGACCACCGGACCGTCACCCGGTTACCCCACCACCATCCGTCCCGGGAGTGACGACATGCCGGCAACCCATCCGTATCTGCACCGGGCGGCCTCGGACCGCCCCTACTTCAGCGCCGACGGGGAGACCTACCTGGCGCCGACGCCCCTGCGGGACCTCGACAAGAGCCTGCCGCTGCGGGTCCTGTCCGAGGAGGACTTCGCCTTCTGGCAGACGTACGGCTACGTCGTCGTCAAGGAGGCGATCCCCGCCGCCCACGCGGCGCGGCTGCTCGACTTCGCCTGGGAGTTCCAGGGCCTGGACCCCGACCGGCCCGACACCTGGTACGAGGACCGGCCGTTCCGCGACGACCTGGACCGGGAGCTCCACGTCTACGGCTTCGTGGAGGCCTATCAGCACCAGCTCATCTGGGACAGCCGCCAGCGGCAGCGGGTCTACGACGCGTTCGTCGACGTCTGGGACTGCGAGGAGCTGTGGGTCACCCTGGACCGGCTCAACCTGAATCCGCCCAACGTGAAGAACCGGGACCGTGCGCTCATCGCGCCGACGGACAAGGGATTCGACATCGAGCTCCACTGGGACGTCGACACCACGCTCAGCGTGCCGCCCCAGCGGGTCCAGGGCATCATCGCCCTCAACGGCACCCGGCCGGAGCACGGCGGCTTCCAGTGCTCGCCGGAGCTCTTCCGGCGCTTCGACCGGTGGAAGCTCGACCAGCCCGCCGACCGGGACCCCATCAGGCCCGGCACGGACAAGGCCGAATTCCCCGTGGTCCGCCCCGAGCTCGAGGCCGGCGACCTGCTGATCTGGAACGGCCTGCTGGCACACGGCGTGGCCCGCAACACCTCGCGGGACGGCGTGCGGGCGGTGCAGTACCTGTCCATGATGCCCGCCCTGGAATCGCACGAGACCCTGCGGCGGTCCCGGATCGACTCCTGGCGCCACCTCTCCACCCCCGAGTGGAACAAGACGCTGGTCGGCGACTGCGTCCAGCACGAGTCCCTCCGGTACGGCAGGGCGACGCTCAACGACCTCGGCGCCAGGCTCCTCGGACTCGCATCCTGGCACGGGACGCCCGACGGAACGTCCGACGGGACGGCCGGGAAAGCGGCCGCACAGGTGACCGGAGAACCGGCGTGAACCGCATATGCCTGGTCCTCCCCACCAACAGGGCCTGCGCCCCGATGATCTCGGCCATCGGAGGGGAGGCCGACTACGCGGCCACCCACTTCGGCGTCGAGGTGCACCTGCTCGTCCTGGACTCGTCCGACGCGGCGTCGTACGCCGAGCACGCCCGGGTCATCGAGCGCGAGCGCGCACGCAGGGCACCCCATGTGGTCGTGCACCATCTCGACGAAGCGGATCAGCGGGCCTTCCTCCACGAGGTGGTGCTCCGTTCCGGCGCGGAGATGCCGGAGCTGCTGCTCGACCTCATGCTCCCCACCCGTCTCTCCTACGGCGCCTGCACCAACCGCGCCTTCCTGCTGGCCGCCGCGCTGGGCTGCCGGTCGGTGCACCGCAGGGACTCCGACAGCGCCTACCAGGTCCTGAACGGCGAGCCGGTCTACCCCGTCCACCAGGAGCTCCGCTCGCTGGGCAAGCGCGCCGCCGACGCCGCGGCCGGCGTCCTTGTCGACGCCCTGCCGCCCGAACGCGCCGAACTGCCGGTCGTGCTGGTGGGCGCCTCGTTCATCGGCGAGCTGTCCGTGGACATCTCCGAGATCCTCGCACTCGACCCCGCCGTCTACTACGACGTCGTCAGCCTCTGGGCCCCGCCCGAGTGGTCGTACGAGCAGAAGCGCGCGCTCGTCGACGAATCGTTCAGAGGCGCGGGCACCGACCCGTTCGTCCGGGACCACTCCACGCTGGCCGCGGTCGACCCCCTGCGCGTGGACATGTGCAACGTCAGCTTCCACGAGGAGGTCTACGGGCGGGTGCCGCTGCCCCCGGCCACCGACACCATCGGCAGCGACTACTTCCTCCTGCACCTCGTCCACGACGCGCTGCTGCCGGGCGTCCTGCACAACCGGCACATGGTGAACTTCTACACCGCCGAGCGGCGCACCACACCCGGGTTCATGGCGTACCAGACGCGGTTCACGAAGTTCTTCCTCTCGATGCTGTACTTCAACTTCCTCTACCGCGAAATGGCGGCGGCCGGCCCCGGCCTCCTCGACGACCACCATCGCCCGCGCGCGGACAGGATCGCCGGACTGGCCCGGCAGAGCGCCCTGCTGGACCAGACGGAGAACGTGCGGCGACTGCTCACCATCGAGCGGTCCTACCGGAAACTCGGCGGTAAATACGCGGAGTTCGCCGGGGTCCTGGCGGAACGCGCGCCGCAGCTGCTCGATGAAGCCCGCCAGGACATCCTGCACTTCGCGCTCCTGACCGAAGCGTGGGATGCGCTGATGCGCGCGAGCGACGAGGTGGGCCCGACATGGTGACCGCCGACGTCCACATACGCCCGGTCTCCGAAGGCGACTGGGCCGACATCATGGCGCTGGAGGCCGACGCCTACGCCGACATCACGCTGTCGGAGGATCCCGACGCCCTGAAATCCAGGGCCCAGTCGTCACCGGCCACCTGTTTCGTACTGGAATGGGAGTGGCGGACCGTGGGTTATGTCCTCGCCCTGCCCTATCCCCTCTTCTCCTATCCGGATTTGACCAGGAGCGAGGAGGTCGTGCACCACTCGCGCAATCTGCACCTGCACGATCTCGTCATCGCCGCGCCCTACCGCCGCAGGGGGCTGGGCAGGCGCCTGCTGCACGCCCTCACGGCGAGGGCCCGCGCGGAGGCGTACGAGCAGATCTCCCTGATCGCCGTCGGCGGCAGCGACGCCTTCTGGTCGAGGAACGGGTTCCGCGCCCGGCGCGAGGTCGAGCTCCCCCGGAGTTACGGCCCGCAAGCGGTGTACATGTCCAAGAGGGTGCTCGAACCCGTGGCGACCGGCCGCCTGGAGACCTCAGCGGCTCAGGGGTTCGGCGGCCGTGAGTGAGCCGGTGACCGCCTCGGCCGCGGCGATCCCGGCGACCTTGGTGGCGCCGTGGGTGACCAGGTCGGCGGCGCCCCCCGCGCCGCCGACGGGCACGCCCATCTCCACCACCACGGCGTCCGGGCGAGCGCTCAGCAGCCGGGCCACGGCGTCGGACATCCAGCGGTGGCGGGCCGCGTCCCGCACCACGATGATCAGCGCCCGCCCCTGCGCCGGGCGGAGCACCTCCCGGTGGAGCACCTCCGGGACGAGCGCCCCGCCCGCGGGGCCGGCCTCCGCCTCGGTCAGCCGGACCGACGTGGTGGCCGGGCGCAGCCGGCACAGCGGCTCGGCCAGGCCCCAGGGCGTCCGCCCGTCGACGGCCAGGCTCATCACCGGGGAGAACTCCACGACATGAGCGTCACCGACGACCGGGAGAACCGCCTCCGGCGCACCGGGGCGGCGGTGTATTCGGATGGCCTGGCGGGCGGCGACCAGACCGATGTCGGAGCGGGTGCCGTCGGGCGCCACCGACAGGAACCGCCGGGCGGACCAGGACGCGAACTCCGCGACCCGCCCCGCCGCTTCGGCGAGCCGCTCCTCGGCGAGCGTCCCTTCGCGCACGGCTCGTACGAGGGCGCCGGCGAGCTGGTCGGTGGTGGCTTCCTCGGCACTCTCGCCGCCCACGCACACCGCGTCCGCCCCGGCGGCCAGCGCCTTCACCGTCGCCCCGTCGATGCCGTACCGGCCGGAGACGGCGCCCATCTCGATGCCGTCCGTGACCACGAGTCCCGTGAACCCGAGCTCGCCGCGCAGCAGGTCCGTCAGGACGCGGCGGCTGAGCGTCGCGGGCAGCTCACCGTCGTACGCGGGGGCCAGCAGGTGCGCGGACATCACCGCGCGCACGCCCGCCTCCATCGCGGCGACGAACGGCGGCAGCGCGGTGCGGGCGATCTCCTCCGCGCTCGCGGAGATCTCGGGCAGCCCGTGGTGCGAGTCGACGGCCGTGTCCCCGTGGCCGGGGAAGTGCTTTACACAGGCGGCGACCCCCGCCGACTGCAGCCCGCGGATCCAGGCGGCCGTGTGCCGCGCGACCACATCGCTACGTGCGCCGAAAGAGCGCACGCCGATCACGGGATTGAGCGGATTGGAATTGACGTCGGCGCTCGGCGCGTAGTTCAGCGAAATTCCGGCCGCGTGCAGTTCACGTCCGATATCCCGGGCGACCCGCTCGGTGAGATCGGTGTCGTCGACCGCGCCGAGAGCCAGATTGCCCGGCCGGGTGGCACCGGACCACGCCTCCAGCCGCGTGACGTCACCCGCCTCCTCGTCGATGGCGATGACGAGCTCCGGATTCTCCGCACGCAGCGCCGCGGTGAGGGCCGCGACCTGCTCGCCGTCCACGATGTTCCGCCCGAAAAGCACAACGGACCGGAGGCCTTCGGAAATCCGCCGGCGTACCCAGTCCGGAGCGGTCGTCCCCACGAATCCCGGCTGCAGCACGGCATGGGCCAGGCGAAAAAGTTCCTGGTGGCTGCTCGATTCCATCGCGGGGCCTCCGAAGGCGCGAAGATGCAACAGACTGATTGGTACAGACCAACGAAAGGGTCGCGCAGCGCCCGACGGAGTGTCAAGGCCGTGACCGGCCACCGAATTCACGTCGATCCACGTACGAGAACGCGCACACAGGAGACCCCGCCATGCAGAGATACGAACTCGTCGGCCGCCGGGACATACGGCTCGCCACCGATGCCCCCGTACCCGTACCGGGCCCTCTCGAAGTACTGGTACGCGTCCACGCCTGCACCGTCTGCAACCGCAGCGACCTCGCCTACTACCACTACTACGGACTGCGCGAACACTGCTCGCAGGGCTGCTTCGGCCACGAGATCGCCGGTGTGGTGGCGGCGACGGGACCCGGCGTCACGCGCGTGACCGCAGGCCAACGCGTCTTCGTCCGTACGCCGTTGACCACCGGCTACGCCGAATACGCCCTGGCGCGCGAGATATCCGTCGGCGCCCTGCCCGACTCCGTGCCCTTCGCGCAGGGCGCCATCCTGCAACTGCTGCCGCTCGTGGTGCACGCCACCCGCGGCATCCGGCTCGGCGACCGGGTGGCGGTCCTCGGCCAGGGACCGGTGGGGCTGCTCGCCCTGCGCATGGCGGCCCTGCGCGGCGCCTCGCACCTCACCGCCGCCGACCTCGACGACTGGCGCCTCGGGCACTCCACCCGGTTCGGCGCCGACGCGGTGCACCAGGTCGACGGATCGGCGGACGCGCTGGCCGCCCTCGGGGACGACTTCGACGTGGCCATCGACGCGGTGGGCACCCCCACCACCCTCAACTCCGCGGTCCGCCTCGTCCGGCAGAACGGACTCGTCGTCATGCTCGGCACCCACCACGTGGACACCCACGTCACCGTCGACCTGGTGACGTGGGAACGCAAGGGACTGCGCGTGCACAGCTCGGCGGAGCCCCTGGACGGCGCACGCGCCGAGGCGCTCCAGGTCGCCGAGCGCCTCATCCACTCCCGCCCCGCCGAGCTGCCCCTGTCCGCACTGCTCACCCACACCTACCCGCTCGCCGAACTCCCCAAGGCCATGGACCACTTGTCGGCGAGCCGCACCCTGTACCCGGACGGCACGGACGCTCCCTACGACGGCCCGCCGCCGCGCACCCTGAAGGTGGCGGTCCTGCCGTGATCGGGCCGCTGCGGTGAAATGGGCCATCGCCGGCTACGGCGACGTCGTGGTCCGCCGCGTCCTGCCCGCCCTGCGCGCCCTGGGCGAGGAACCGGTCCGCCTGTGGGGGCGGGACCCGCTCCGCGCGGCACGGACCGCCGAACGGTTCGGCATCCCCTCGGTGGCCGGTGCGCCCGGGGAACTGCTCGACGGAGCCGACGCCTTGTACGTCGCCACACCCGTCGTCCACCACGTACCGCTGACCGCCGCCGGCCTGCGGGCGGGCCTGCACGTCCTGGTGGAGAAACCCCTCGCCGGCACCCTCCGCCCCGGCGGAGCACGGCTGGACGGCGCCGGCCCCGGGTGCGCCGGAGCCGCGTACTACCGCAGGCTCGCCCCGGCGGTGGCCGCCGTGTGCCGACAGCTCGGCGACTGGCGCCCGGAGCGGGTGGAGGTCCGCTTCCGGACCGCCTTCGCCCCCGGCCCCGCCCACCCGATGGCATGGCGCACGGACCCCGCCGTGTCGGGCGGCGGGGTACTCGCCGACGCGGGCAGCCACCGCCTCGACCTGCTGCTGACGCTCTTCGGCACCCCGGCGACGGTACGGGCCCGGCTCACCCGGCGCTTCCCCTCCGGAGCGGAACGCCGCGCCGAGGTCGTCCTGGAATGGCCCCGCGGGCTCCGCGCCCACTGCCTGACGGAGTGGGACCACCAGGCCCCGCCCGTGGACCTGCTCACCATGACGGGCGGCGGCCGCACCCTGACCCTCGACCCCCTGGACTCCGGCCGGCTGTGCGTCACCACCGCCCACGGCACCCGCCGCCAGGTCCTGCCCCCCGCCGGCAACCCGCACCAGCCCTTGATCGCCGACTTCCGCACCGCGGCGACAACGGGCCGCCCCCCGGTCTGCCCCCTGCCCGAAGCCGCTCTGGTCGACGCGGTCCTGGTGGCGGCGGAACGCTCGGACGCGCGGGGCGGCGGGCCCGTACGGGTGCGGGCCTAAGAGCCCTCGGGCGCCGACTCCAGGGCGCCGACCGCCTGTGACAGCAGCGCCGTCAGGGCGTCGACCACGCCGGGAGGGAGCCCGGCGAGGCGGCGTGCGTGCACGGTGTCCACGGTGTCCTGGATCCGCTCGCAGACGCGCAGGCCCTCCTCGGTGAGCTGCGCCCACGAACTGCGCCCGTCACGCAGGTCCGCTTCCCGTACGACATAGCCGGACTCGGTCATCCGCCGGATCACGTTGCTGGTCCCGCCGGACGACAGGCGGCAGACGACGGACAGCTCCGTCGGCTTCAGCCGGTGCTCCGGGGCCGCGCCGCGCAGGGCGGCCAGGACGTCGAAGTCGGCGCGGGTCAGGCCGTGGCGGGCGGCCTCGCCGTTGACGGTGGCGTCCATGGCGGCGGTCAGCCGCGCGGCCTGCTCGGCCAGTTCCGCCGGCGCGCTGCGCGCCGCCGCCGCGGCCGTGCGTCCACCGCCCCGCCTCGCCCTCACGTCCACGTCCGTCACTTCCCGGTTCCTCCCCGTGGTGGGGACCATGCGCCCCTGTGCGGGCGAGGGAAGTCTAGGCGCGGACACCCCGAGGAGAACACCACGCCCACGGGCGGCTCCCGGGGCTGCGTGCCTCGGGAGCCGCCCGTGGGGGCCCCGGGTCAGGCGGCGGAGCGGGAGACCGCCTCCGCCCAGCGGGTCAGCAGGGCGTCGGCCGCCGCGGCGCTCGGGGCCTCCGCCCAGACGCCGGTGACCGCGCGGGAGGCGTCCGGCAGGACCAGGGCCCAGCGGCCGTCCGGCTCCACCACGCGGATGCCCTCGGTGGTGTCCACCTCGAGCCCGGCGGCCGCCTCCGCGACCTGCCGCATGACCGTGCCCTTCGCCTCCCACGGAGTGGCGAGCTCGCGCCTGCGGACAAAGACGCGCGGCACCGCCTCCACCAGGGCGCTCAGCGGCGCGGCGCGCCGGGCGAGGAGAGCGGTGAGGCGGGCGAGCGCGGCGAACCCGTCGTGGTACGGGGAGTTCTCCGGCAGCGCGAAGCCGCCCCGGCCGTCGGCGGCGAGGACGGTCCCGGCGGCCTCGGCGGCGCGGATGGCCCGGTCCGGGGCCGAGGAGGTCCGCAGGACGCGGCCGCCGTGCCGGGCGGCGACGCCCTCGGCGGCGCGGCTGACGGTGGGCGGCAGGACGACCGTGCCGCCGGGCCGTTCGGCCGAGACCAGCTGCACCATGAGGAGCAGCAGCGTCTCGTCGGACACCTCGCGGCCGTGCTCGTCCACCACGGAGACGCGCTGGCCGGTGGGGTCGATCCGCACGCCGAAGTCCGCGTGGTTGGCGGCGACGACGTCCCCGAGGTAGCGCAGGGCGCCCCGGCGCTCGACCGCCGTCTCGGTGGCGCGCTCGTCGTCGAGGCCGGTGTTGAGGGTGACGGCGCGGACGCCGAGCCCGTCCAGGAGGCCCGGCAGGACCAGGGCGCCGCTGCCGAACGCGGCGTCCACGACGACCTTGGGCGCGCGCTCGCGGATCGCCGCGGCGTCGACGCGCTTCAGCAGCCGCTCGGTGTACGCGCTCAGCGCGGTCGCCGCCGACTCCTCGCCGGACAGCAGCGCGCCGAACTCCCCGGCGGGCGCCCGCCGGAACTGCCCCTGGCCCAGCAGGCGTTCCAGCTTGCGCTGCGCGGCCTGCGGCAGGTCCACGCCGTGGGCGTCGAGGAACGTCAGGCTCACCGAGTCGACCGCGCCCGGCGTCGTCGTCAGCAGGACGCCGCCGTCGGTGAGCGCGGCCTCGCGCCGCGCGACGGGCACCGGGACGTGGCCCAGGTCCCGTACGTGCACGCCGCTCGACTGGAGCGCGGAGACCACCGCGGCGGCCAGCACCCGCGAGCCCTGGGCGTGGTCGCGGGCGACGGTGACGGTGGCGTCGTGGGGCACCGTCGTCGCGTACGCCCCGGCGAGCCGCACGGTCAGTTCGGGCGTGAGGTCGACGTTGACGACACCGCTGACGCCCTCCGGCCCGAACAGGGCGCGTGAGCCCTGGCCGTCCCAGAGGAGGTCGGTGCCGATCACGGCGCCCGGGCCGATGGTCTTCGCCGGGTTGACGACGACGCCCGCCGACACCACCGCGTCCTCGCCCACCCGGGAGTTCTCGCCGACGACCACGCCCTCCTCCAGGCGCGCGGAGCGCCGGACGGTCGTGTTGCGGCCCACGACGCACCCGCGCAGGGAGGTGTGCGCCCCGGCGTACGCGTGCGGGTGGAGCACCGCCCGGTGGAGGTGGGCGCCGGGCTCGACGACGCTGTGGGCGCCGATCACCGAGTGCTCGTGCACCCGCGCCCCGGCGGCGATCCGCGCGTGCTCGCCGATGACCACCGGGCCGCGGACGTCGGCCTCCGGGTCGACCCAGGCGCTGTCGGCCACCCACACACCGGGCATGATCTCGGTGCCGGGGACGCCCGAGTCCACGCGGCCGTCCAGCAGGTCGGTCTGGGCCTGCCGGTAGCCGTCCAGGGTGCCGACGTCCTGCCAGTAGCCGTCGGCGACGTAGCCGTGGACGGCCGCCCCCTGGGCGATCAGCCGGGGCAGGACGTCACCGGACCAGTCGACCGGCTCCCCGGCCGGCACCTGGGCCAGCACCTCCGGCTCCATCACGTAGATGCCGGTGTTGACCGTGTCGGAGAACACCTCGCCCCACGTCGGCTTCTCCAGGAAGCGCTCGACGCGGCCGTCCTCGCCGACCACGGTGACGCCGAACTCCAGCGGATCGGGCACGCGGGTCAGGCAGACGGTGACCATCGCCCGACGCTCCCGGTGGTGGCGTATCAGCGCCGACAGGTCGATGTCGGTGAGGGCGTCGCCGGAGATCACCAGGAAGGGGGCGCCGCCCAGCTCGTGCTCGGCGTTCTTGACGCTGCCGGCCGTCCCGAGCGGGGTCTCCTCGTGGGCGTACGTGAGGGACATGCCGAGGTCCGAGCCGTCCCCGAACCGCTCCTCGATGAGGTGGGCGAGGAACTGGACGGTGACCACGGTCTCCGTGACGCCGTGTCTGCGCAGCAGCCTCAGTACGTGTTCCATGATGGGTCGTTCGCCGACGGGGAGCAGCGGCTTGGGCACGGACGTGGTCAGGGGGCGCAGGCGGGTGCCCTCGCCTCCGGCCATCACAACAGCCTTCACAGGGAAAGACTCCTTTCGGACGGGTGGCGGTGCAGCGGGTAGGGAGCGGTTTCGGGCGGAACGGGCAGGGCGGCCGGCAGGGAGGGGGCGTCGACGCCCCCCAGGCGCAGCGCGGACAGGACTTCGTCCCGGGCGCCCTCCAGGACCAGGTCGGTGCCGGGGGCCAGCTCCTGCTGGGCCAGGGCGACACAGCGCACTCCGCCCGCGGTGAGCGAGGCGAGCTCGCCCACCCTGAGGACGAGGCGGTCCACCGGCTGCCGTACGGCCTGGCCCAGCAGGGCGCGCAGGGCCGGCACACGCGCGTCGGTGAGCTTCCCGGACAGGTGGATGACGGCGGTCCGTCCGGAGACGGAGAGATAAGCGTCGAAGGTCATCGGCCGGATCCCTTTCGTGCGGGGGCGGATGCGGGCACGGGTGCGGCGGGCCGCAGGCGGACCCGTACCGTCGGCCGGCCGGCGGTGTCGGGCAGCCGTACGGCCATGGCCTCGGCGTCGAAGTCGGACCAGGGCTCGCCGTCGATCAGCACCCGGTCCAGGAGGACCTTTCCGGGCGGCAGGAGGTCGGGCGCGACCCGCAGGACGCGTCCCGGGAGCGCGGCGTCCGGCCGCGGCTTGTACCAGAGCTCCAGCGGCTCGCCCTGGATCAGCAGCCGCTGGTACACCTCGGCGAGGTAGCAGAGCTCCGCCTTGTGGTACATGGACATCGCGTGGCTGCCCTTGAGGCGTTCGTTGCCGACCGCGTACGGGATGCCCTGGGCGAGCACGGTGAAGTGGACGGCGCCGGCGTCGTGGTCGAGGAAGAAGGCGTTGTAGAAGGCGGCGGCCTCGCGCGCGTGCCGCAGGTGCCCGGCGTCGTCCGTGTGGGCGGCCAGCAGCAGGTAGGCGAGGATCGCCTGCTCCTGCTGCCACCAGGCCTTGCGGTCGTGGTACGCGAAGGCGTGCCGGCCGTCGCGCGGCTCGCGCTCCATGAGGTCGTACCAGCCGCCGCGCTGGCCGTCCCGACCGATGTCGGGCAGCAGGGCGCCGAGGCGCTCGGCCAGCGCCCGGTACTCGCGCTTGGGGCGGGCCGACTGCATGCGCAGCAGGTTCCAGACGATCTTCAGGTTGTGGCCGACCACCGCGTGGTTCCGTTGCCAGCCCCAGTGGTGGTCGGGGGACCAGTCGGCGTGGAAGCGCTCGTTGACGAAGGGGCTGGCGCCGCCGCGCTCCGGCATGTGCTCGACGATCATGTCGAAGGTGTGCTCCAGCATGCGCAGATGGCGCTCGTCGCCGGTGGCCAGGTAGAGGTTGATGAGGTACGCGGGCGCGTGGTCCCCGACGGAGTTCCAGTTCTTGCGGGACCGGTTGGGGCCCAGGCTGTCGACGTGCGGGCTGAGGGTGACCGGGTCGATGTGGGAGTAGTAGCCGCCGAGCCTGCGGTCGGCGTAGAAGCGCTCGAAGAGCCGTACGGTGCCGTCGATGTCCGCCCGGACCACCGGGTCGCCGGTGATCCGGTACGTCTGGGCCAGGCCGACGAGCGCGTAGATCTGCTCGTACGCGGGCAGGGCCCGGTGCTCGTCGCCGAACTCCGAGGCGAACAGCTTCCGCTCGCCGAGCGGGTGCTTCTCGATGCCGTGGTACCAGTACACGACGTCTTCCGCCCTGTCGTGGAAGCGCAGGTGGTCGTGGAGGTAGCGGCAGCCGCGCTCGGCGGTGTCGAGGTAGGTCTCGTCGCCGGTGAGCAGGTAGGTGGTGGCCATCCCGTACACGAGCCGCGAGATGGTGTCCGTCTCCTGTACGCCGTACGCGGACTTCTCGCCGCCGCCGCGCAGTTCGGTGCGGTACTGCCCGAAGTCGGCCGGGCCGCCGCCGAACTGGGAGCGGTGGTAGAAGCCGGCGAGCCGCCGCAGCTGGGCGGTCCACCACCCGGGCTCCTCGTGCGGGTGCGGGTACGGCCTTCCGGGGCCGCCCGCCACGACGAGGTGGTCGACCTGGCAGCGCGGACCCTCCGGGCCGCCGTGGTAGACCGGCCCGTAGCTGAACACCAGGGCGCCCGGTACCAGGTGCTCCGCCAGCCGGTCGGTCACGTCCTGGTACGGCTCGCCGAGGTTGCGCAGCCGCTGGGCGGAGGTGGCCGCGGTGACCTCCAGCGTCACCGGCGCGCCGCCCAGGGTGCGCAGCGTCAGGCGGTCGCCCGCGTACTGCTCGACGTAGCCGGCCATCGTGTCGGAGAACGACGCCACGAGGCTCTGTACGGCGCTCACGCGGCGGCTCCCGCGGCGGCTCCCCCGGGACGGGCCAGCGTCTCGATCACGGTGCGCGCCAGCAGGTGGCAGTGGTCCGCGCTGCGCGAGGTGATGAGGTCGCCGTCCACCACCAGGTCCTGGTCCAGGTAGTCGGCGCCCATGTTGCGGACGTCGGCGACGAGGTTGTTGTGGCAGGTCACCGGGCGGCCCCGGATCAGCTCCTTGGCCGCCGACAGCAGCAGCAGGCCGTGGCAGGAGAACGCCTTCACCAGGTGCGGGATGCCGAAGGCGCGCCGCATCAGCCGTACGGCGGGCGCCTCGCGGCCGACGTCCTCGCTGTAGCGCAGCCGGTCGGCGACCATCCCGCCCGGTACCACCAGCGCGGACAGCCGGGACAGTTCGTGGTAGCCGAGGGCCTCCAGGTCGCCCGTCACGCGGACCTCGCCGCGGTGGACGTGCCCGTGGAAGGTGAGGGAGTCACGGCCCCACAGCCGGGTCAGCAGCTCGACGTGGGCGCCCTCCTCGGCGAACCGCCGCTCGAAGTAGGCGATCTCGTCCTCGGCGAAGTCGTTCTCCATGAGGACGCCGATGCGTTTGCCGGCCAGGGGGCCGTCCGGCAGCGGCCTGATGCTTGCCATGCTCACATTCCCCCGCGGGTGAGAAGTACGGAAGGTCGAACGGAAGGGGCTGAACGGGAGGGGCTGAACGGGAGGGTCGGTTCGGAAGGGGTGGTTCGGAAGGGTCGGTTCGGAAGGGGCGTCACGCGGGGGCCGGGGCCGGAAGCCCGGGCCGGGGCGTGAGGGCGTCCACGGTGTAGGCGCGGATGCGGGGCCGGCCGTCGAGCAGCACGACCGACCAGGTCTGCCGGGCGTCGAAGTCGAGGGTCCGGCTGTACGCGTCGGGCGGGCTCCACACGCGCGTGCGCCAGTTGACGGTGACCTCGACCTCCGCGCTGAGCGGGGTGACCGGGCGGACGGCGACCGCGTCGACCCGGTGCAGCTCGTCGAAGTACAGCGCGCAGACCTTGCGGTACCAGGAGCGGAAGCCGGACAGCCCCCGGACGGTGCCCTCGGGGAAGCGCATGACGAGTCCGCGCGGGACCAGGTGGTGCAGCACCTCCTCGACGGGGGCGTGCCGGTCGAGGGCGGCGTACCAGTCGGTGACGGTCCGTTCCACGGCGGACCGGGTAAGGAGGCCGGTGACAGGGGGCATGGGTGGTCTCTTCTCCGTAACGGGGGGGAGTCAGTACGCGGTGACGAGATCGATCAGGAACGGGCCGGTGCCGCTCAGCGCCGTGTCGATCGCCGGGCCGATCTGGTCGGGGGTCTCCACGCGCACCGCCGGCACGCCGAGGGACTGCGCCAGTCCGGTGAAGCCGATGGCGGGCCGGGACAGGTCGAACGCCGACGGCAGGTCGGCCTGCCGCCTGCCGTCGGGCCGCGCCCCGCGGTAGACGCCGAGGTTCAGATCGAGCAGCCGGTAACGGCCGTTGTTGCAGATGACGAAGGTGGCGTCGATGCCGTACCGGGCGGCGGTCCACAGCGCCTGGATCGTGTACATGCTGCCGCCGTCCCCGGTGAAGCCGACCACCTCCAGGTCCGGCCGTGCGAGCTTCACGCCCAGGGCACCGGGGATCCCGACGCCCAGGGAGCCGCCCCGGGTCTGGAAGTACGTGCCCGGGACGCGGGGAGGCAGATGCCGCACCAGGTCCCCGGAGGCGGTCAACGCCTCGTCGAACACGGCCAGGTTGTGCGGTGCCCGGGCGGCCAGCGCCTTGCAGAAACGTTCCATCATGGAGGGCGCTGTTGTCGCCGGGGCCGTACCCCGTCCCTCCCTGGACACGGCGGCCGTACGGCCCTGGCGGCCCCGGCGGTCCAGCTCGGCCGCGAGGGCACCCAGCGCCGCCTTCGGGTCGGCGGCCACGCCCAGGTCGACGGGGAAGTTCTTGGCGATCTCGTACGGGTCGGCGTCGATGTGGACCAGCCGCGCTCCGGGCCGGAAGGGGCTCGCCAGCCGGGGGAAGACCTCGGGGAACACGTACGTGCCCACGATCAGCACGGCGTCGGCCCCGGCCACCACACGGGCGCTGTCGTCGCCCGACATGTGTCCGAGGACACCGCCGAAGAGCGGGTGCGTGGTGTCCATGTTGACCTCGGAGGAGTTCACCCCCCAGACCCGTGCGCCCAGCCGCTCCGCGACGTCCGTGAGCTCCCGCTGCGCCCCGCTGACGGCGACGCCGTCGCCCATGAGGATCAACGGCCGCTCCCCGGCGAGCAGCAGGTCGGCCGCCTCCCGCGTGGTCGCCGCGTCCGGTACGGAACGCGTCACCGGGACCGGGGCGGGAACGGCCTGCTCGTCCGTGAGCTCCTCCAGGACATCGGCCGGCAGCACCACCAGCACGGGGCCGCGCGGGGGCGTCGCTGCGATCTTCACGGCACGGCGCAGCACCCGCAGCACCGAGTCCGGGTGCACGACCCGGGTGGCGTACTTGGTGACGGGCGCGGCCATCGCCACCAGGTCGGCGGCCATCTGCGCGTCCATCGCGTCGTACCGCAGGCCCGCCTCGCCCGCCAGCGCGACCAGCGGGGAGCCGCCGCGCAGGGCCTGGTAGAGCATGCCGATCGCGTTGCCGAGTCCCGCGCTGCTGTGCAGCTGCACGAGCGCCGGGCGCCCCGAGGCGCGGGCGTAGCCGTCGGCCATGGCCACCGCCACGCCTTCGTGCAGGGCGAGGACGTACGACGTGTCTCCAGCGTCGACGAGGTCGAGGAAGCCCTGCTCCACCGTGCCGGGGTTGCCGAACATGTGGCGGAGGCCGTCGGCGGCGAACTGCTCGAAGAGCGCGGCCTTGGCGGGGCGCGGCTCCACCTCACCAGCCATGGCGGCGCAGCCCCCCGTCCAGGACCTCGGCCAGCAACTCGCCGGCCAGGGTCGAGTCCGGCGTCGAACGGGCCGTGACGAACGGGAAGTCGACGACGACCGAGGTCTCCTTGCCGACGTTCCCGTGGAATCCGCCGTCCGGCCCGGTGGCGTCCCGGAGGATGTACTCCAGGGGATAGGGCGGCGGCCCCATCACGAAATCGGTTCCGAGGAAACCGGTCCCGTCCTTGTAGTCGTATTCCTTCGGGTGCCCGGTGACGTGTTTGCCCCACAGCAGGCTGGTGCGGGTCTCCGGGTCACGCGCGAATGCCAGCGCCGCCACTCCGTAGCATTCCGCGAGGATCGGCCGGTCCGCCGCCGCGAACGCCAGGATGATCTCGTGGAGCCGCTCGTTGTTGGCGAGGTCCACGATCGGGCCGCTGCCCCCGACGATGACGAGGGCGTCGAATCCGGCGAGCAGGTCGTCGGTGACCGCGGCGAGCCGGCGGTGGTACTCCTCCAGCTCCCGGAGGTGGTTCAGCGCGCTGAGGTACGGGCGCTCGGGGAGCAGTCCGGCCAGCGACAGCGGCTGGTCGAGCCGGTCGGACCCGTCCAGCTCACGGGCGCGCCGGGCCATGTCGGCGGTGGTGACCGTACGCCCCAGCGGAGGGTCCAGGTAGTGCGGATCGAGACTCGGTGGCAGCGCGTGCGCCCGCTTCCCGGTGGGCGTGAGGAACGTGGTGCGGTAGCCGCGGGCGTCGAACACGTCGAGCGGGCCGACCAGTTCCTCACCCCAGTAACCGTATTCGGACAGGGCCACGAGAATGCGTTGGGACACGAAAGGCTCCATGCGGTGGAAAAAGCCCGGCGGCATGGCGGAATTCGGCGTCCGGTGTGCCGGGACAACGTGGAGTTTGAGTCAAACCTCAGGAGTACGCCATCGGCAAGACACGCCCGGCGCGTTGGTGACACTGGAGCGAGTTGCCGAAGTAGCGGGGATTCCCGCGCAACGGAAACGGGGCGCGCCGCACGCCCGTTCTCCCCGGACATACCGAGTGCATCAGTGCGAGCCGTGAGAGGGGGCGGACATGAGCGGCCGACTGTTCATCGACGACGTGTCACCGGTCGTCGGTCTGGGGCGCTTTCCCGCCAAAGCGGTGGTGGGCGAAGCCCTGCCCGTGGAGGCGACCGTGTGGCGCGAGGGCCATGAGGCGCTCGCCGCCGCGGTGCTGTGGACCGGCCCGGACGGGTCCTGCCGCGAGATACCGCTGCGACTGTCGGACCCGGAGGCCGACCGGTGGCGGGCCGTGATCGTGCCCGAGGGCACGGGCGAGTTCACCTTCCGGATCCGGGCCTGGACGGACCCGTGGCAGACCTGGCTGCAGGCGGCGGAGGCCCGCCGCGCGGCCGGCCTCCCGCCCGGCGGGTCGGGCGACCCGGAGACGGGCGCCAGGCTCCTGGACCAGACGGCGCGGCTCGTCACCGAGGAGGCGGCGCCGCGTGGCGCCGAGGGGGCGCCCGGTGCCGCAGCCGCGGCTGGGGTCGTCGAGGCGCACCACGCCGAGATGGTTCCCGGCACCGGAGCTGCGGCCGGGGTTCACGTGGCGGCTGAGGCCGAGGTGCCGCGTGGTGCCGACGCGACGCGGGGTGCCGATACGACCGCACCGCCCCCTGCCGCCGCGGCCCAGGCGCTGCTCCGGGCCGCCCACGCGCTGCGCGGTGCGACCGGTGCGACCGGCGCGACCGGCGCGACCGCCGTGACCGGCTCCGAGGCGCTCTTCGCCGCGCTGAGCCCCGCCGTGCGCGCCGTCATGGACCGGCACCCGCTGCGCGCCCTGGCGGCCGACAGTCCGGCGTACCGCGTGCGCGTGGAGCGGCGCCGGGCGCTGTACGGCAGCTGGTACGAGTTCTTCCCCCGCTCCACCGGAGGGCGGGCCGCCGACGGCACCCCGCGGCACGGCACCTTCCGGACGGCCGTCGGCGAGCTGCCCCGGATCGCCCGCATGGGCTTCGACGTGGTGTACCTGCCGCCGGTCCACCCCATCGGCACCACCGCCCGCAAGGGCCGCGACAACGCCCTGAGCGCCGCCCCCGGCGACGTCGGATCGCCCTGGGCCATCGGATCGGCGGCCGGCGGGCACGACGCGGTCCACCCGGACCTCGGCACCCTGGAGGACTTCGACGCCTTCGTCGCCGCCGCCCGCCGCGCCGGCCTGGAGGTGGCGATGGACCTCGCCCTCCAGTGCTCGCCCGACCACCCCTGGCTGCGCGAGCACCCGGAGTGGTTCACCCACCGCCCCGACGGCACCATCGCCTGCGCGGAGAACCCGCCCAAGACGTACGAGGACATCGTCCCGCTGAACTTCGACAACGACCCCGAAGGCCTCTCCGCGGAGATCCTGCGGATCGTCCGCTTCTGGACCGGCCGGGGCGTACGGATCTTCCGCGTCGACAACCCCCACACCAAGCCGCCGGACTTCTGGCACCGGCTGATCCGCGACGTCCAGTCCACCGAACCCGACGTGCTGTTCCTGGCGGAGGCGTTCACCCGGCCCGCCGTCCAGCACGGGCTGTCGAAGCTCGGGTTCAGCCAGTCGTACACCTACTTCACCTGGAAGACGGGCAAGCGCGAGCTGACCGACTACCTCACCGAGCTGTCGGGGGAGGCGGCCGCCTGGTTCCGGCCCAACTTCTTCGTCAACACCCCCGACATCCTCCCCGTCCACCTCCAGACCGGGCAGCCGGCCGTCTTCGCGCTGCGCGCGGCGCTGGCGGCCACGCTGTCGCCGAGCTGGGGCGTGTACAGCGGGTTCGAGCGGTACGAGAGCGACCCGCTCGTGCCGGGCGAGGAGGAGTACCGCGCCTCGGAGAAGTACGAACTGCGCCCCCGCGACCACACCGCCGCGGGCCCCTCGCTGGAACCCTGGATCACCCTCCTCAACACCCTCCGGCGCCGCCACCCCGCCCTCCAGCAGCTCCGCTCGCTGCACTTCCACCCCACCGGCAACGACCGGGTCCTCGTCTACTCCAAGCGCGACCCGGTCAGCGGCGACACCGTCCTGTGCGCCGTCACCCTCACCCCGGACGAGACGGAACAGGCCACCGTACGGCTCGACACGGCGGCCCTGGGCCTGGCCCCGGGCCGGCGCGTCCACGCCGTCGACGAGGTGACGGGCCGGACCGCCGAGCTCGGTCCCGTACTCGACCTCAAGATCGACCCCCAGCAGTCCGTGGCCCACGTCTTCACCTGGAGCGACCAGTGACCTTCATGGAACTCCCGCCGCTGTCCCTGCACGGCGTGCTCGCCGACGGCCCGGCCCCGAGACCGCCCGCGCGCCGCGCGTCCCCGCTCCCGTACGCACCCCACTGGTACAAGCGAGCCGTCTTCTACGAGGTCCTCGTCAGCGCCTTCCAGGACAGCGACGGCGACGGCATCGGCGACCTGAAGGGGCTGACCCGGCGGCTGGACTACCTCCAGTGGCTCGGCGTGGACTGCCTGTGGCTGCCGCCCTTCTACTGCTCGCCGCTGCGCGACGGCGGCTACGACATCGCCGACTACCGCAGTGTGCGGCCGGACTTCGGAACGCTGGACGACTTCGTCGACCTGCTCGACGCCGCCCACAGCCGGGGCATCCGGGTCATCATCGACATGGTCATGAACCACACCAGCGACCAGCACCCGTGGTTCCAGGAGTCACGCCGCGACCCGTCCGGCCCGTACGGCGACTTCTACGTCTGGGCCGACGACGACACCGGCTACCCCGACGCCCGGATCATCTTCACCGACACCGAGACCTCCAACTGGGCCTTCGACCCGGTCCGCAAGCAGTACTACTGGCACCGCTTCTTCAGTCACCAGCCGGACCTCAACTACGAGAACCCGGCCGTACGGGCGGCCATGCTCGACGCGCTCGGCTTCTGGCTCGACCTCGGGGTGGACGGCTTCCGCCTGGACGCCGTGCCGTACCTGTACGCGCAGGAGGGCACGAGCTGCGAGAACCTCCCCGCCACGCACGACTTCCTCAAGCTCGTCCGCAAGACGCTGGACAACGAGTATCCCGGCCGGGTGCTGCTCGCCGAGGCCAACCAGCGCCCCGAGGAGCTCGTCGACTACTTCGGCGAGACGTCCACGGGCGGCGACGAGTGCCACATGGCGTTCCACTTCCCCCTCATGCCGCGCCTGTTCATGTCCGTACGCCGTGAGACGGCCCGCCCCCTGTCGGAGATCCTCGCCAAGACCCCCGAGCTGCCGGAGGGCTGCCAGTGGGGCATCTTCCTGCGCAACCACGACGAGCTGACGCTGGAGATGGTCACCGACGAGGAGCGCGCCTACCTCTACGCGCAGTACGCCCGCGACCCGAGGATGCGCGTCAACGTCGGCATCCGGCGCCGCCTGGCGCCCCTCCTCGACGGCGACCGCGGCCAGCTGGAGCTGTGCACGGCGCTGCTGCTGTCGCTGCCCGGGTCGCCGGTGCTCTACTACGGCGACGAGATCGGCATGGGCGACAACATCTGGCTCGACGACCGGGACGCCGTCCGCACCCCCATGCAGTGGAGCCCCGACCGCAACGCCGGCTTCTCCACCGGCGACCCCGGCCGGCTCGTCCTGCCGGTCGTCATGGACCCGGTCTACGGCTACCAGGCGGTCAACGTCGAGGCCCAGCAGGGCTCCGGCGGCTCGCTGCTGCACTGGACGCGCGCCATGCTGGCCGCCCGGCGCGCGCACCCGGCCTTCGGACCCGGCACCTTCACCGAGGTGCCCACCGACAACGACGCGGTCTTCGCCTTCGTCCGCCACCACACCGAGCACGACGGCACCGCCCACACGGTGCTGTGCGTCAACAACCTCTCCCGCCACCCCCAACCCGTCGAACTGGACCTGGACCGGTGGGCCGGAGCCGTACCCGTCGAGCTGCTGGGCGGAGCCGCCTTCCCCCGGATCGGGGCCCACCCCTACCGGCTCTCCCTCCAGGGCCGCGGCTTCTACTGGCTGTCGCTCACGCCACCGCTCACACCCACGCCCCCGCCCACGGCGGACGGACCGCGCACATGACCGTCGACATGGACACCCTCCACCTCCGGCTGGAGCGTGCCCTGACCGCCTGGGTGCCCTGGCAGCGCTGGTACGGCAGCAAGGGCCGCCCCCCGGAGGGGGCGTCGATCGTGCGGACCACCGCGTTCGGCGACACGCTCCGCACCGGCGGGGCGCGCGGCGTGCTGCTCCTGCTCCGCGTCACCTTCGCCGACGGCGGCCCGCCCGAGTACTACCAGGTCCCGGTGGGCATGCGGGCCGTGCTCGCGCCGGAACTGGAGCCGTACGTGATCGCCGGGGTGGACGACCTCTTCGTCTACGAGGCGGTCGGCGACTCCGCGCTCGTCGGCGCGCTGCTGGGGCTCACGGGCGCGTCGGCCGCACCGGCCGCACCCGCCACCGGATCCAGCAGGCCGCTGGGCGTGGAGCAGACCCACACCTCCGTCGTCGTGGACGAGCGGTACCTGCTGAAGATCTTCCGGCGGATCAGCACCGGTACGAACCCGGACGTGGAGCTGCTGCGGGCCCTCGGCTCCACCGCCAACCCGCACGTCACCGAGTTGCGCGGGGCCGTGGAAGGCGAACTCGACGGCGAACCGGTCACGTACGCCACGGTGCAGGACTACCTGCCGGAGGCGACGGACGGCTTCACGGCGGCCTGCGCGGCGGCGGGCACCGGTAAGGCGCCGGGCGCCGGCGCGCCGCGCGGCGCCTTCGTCCGGGAGGCGCGCGCCATGGGGGAGGCCGTCGCCCGGGTCCACGCCGACCTGGCACGGCGGCTCGGCACCGCGCCCACCGGAGCCGGCGACATCGCCGCGCTGCGCCGCGACCTGACCGCCGGCCTGGACGCGGCCGCCCGGCGGGTGGCGGCCCTGCGCCCGCTGCGGCCCGCGGTGCGCGCCGCCTACGAGCGCCTGGCCGCACTGACCTCCGGGCCGCCCGTGCAGCGCGTCCACGGCGATCTGCACCTCGGCCAGCTGCTGCGGTCCTCCGCCGACTGGATCCTGGTGGACTTCGAAGGCGCTCCGGGCGTGCCCCTGGCCGAACGCAGAGCCCTGCATTCGCCTTTGTCCGACATAGCGGGCATGCTGCGTTCGTTCGACTACGCGGCCCGTTGTGCCGGGGCACCCGACACCAGCCACTGGACGGCCCGGTGCGCGGACGCCTTCTGCGACGGCTACGCGCGGGTGTCGGGCCTCGATCCGCGGGAGCACGCGCTCCTGCTCCGGGCCTGCGTCCTCGCCAGGGCCGTACACGAAGTGGTGTACGAGCACGACCACCGGCCCGAGCGGATCAGTCTTCCGCTCGCGGCCGTCGCAGAATTGGTGCGGCACGGACACCTGAACAGCGGGAATCAAGCATGGTGAAACAAGAACGAGCAGTACGGACGCGGCACTCCCTCGTCGTGGCGGCCGCCGAGGAATTCGACAAGAACGGTTACGAGGGCACGTCCCTGGCCAGGGTGAGCAAATCCGCGGGAATATCCATGGGAGCGCTGACCTTCCATTTCCCCACCAAGGACGAGCTCGCCGAGGCGGTGCACGCGTGCGGCCGGTCCGCCACCCGGGCGGCGCTGGAGCGGCCGGCCGACGAACCGGCACCGGCGCTGGACCGGATGGTCGCGCTGACCGTCACGCTGGCCCGGCTGCTGCGGGAGAAGTCCCTCGTCCGCGCCTGCGCCCGGCTGGAGCGGGACGGCTGGCGCAGCGCGGCGGGCAGCTGGTCGTCCCTCTGGGCGCCGCTCGCCCGGGACCTGGCCGAACGCGCCGACGAGCAGGGCGAACTGCGGCAGGGCGTCGAACCGGACACCGTGTCGGCGCTCGTCGCCCACCTGGTCGCCGGCTCGGAGGTGCAGGTCCGCGAATGGCTGCACGGCCTCCCCCAGCCGGACGGCTCCCCGTGCCCCGCCGACGCCCAGCTCGCCCGCATCTGGGAACTGGCCCTCCGCGGCCTGCGCGCCCCGAATGCCTGATCCGGGGCGTTGACGCGCGGCTCTGACGCACGGCTCTGACGTGGGGGCGGCCGCCCCGACGGCCCCGGCAGGACCGGGACCGCCGGGGCGGCCGCGCGCCCGGGGCGGCGCCCTTGCGCGCCTTTGCCGAATTGCCGAAGTCGGCCTGGTGGCACGGCAGTTGCTTCAGCTGCCGCACGCGCACCGCCTAGCGTTTTTCCCATGAATTCGACTCCGCACCGCATAACGAAGGCAGTCGTCCCGGTGGCGGGACTCGGCACGCGTTTCCTGCCGGCCACGAAAGCCACCCCGAAGGAAATGCTGCCGGTGGTGGACAAGCCCGCCATCCAGTACGTGGTCGAAGAAGCCGTGTCCGCCGGAATGACGGACGTCCTCATGGTGACGGGGCGGAACAAGCGCCCCCTGGAAGACCACTTCGACCGCAACTACGAGCTCGAGGAGACCCTCGCGCGCAAGGGCGACCGGGACAAGCTCGCCCGCGTCTGCGCCCCCACCGAGCTCGCCACCTCCATCCACTACGTACGCCAGGGCGACCCCAAGGGGCTGGGTCACGCGGTGCTGTGCGCGGCGCCGCACGTGGGCCGTGAGCCCTTCGCCGTCCTGCTCGGCGACGACCTGATCGACCCCCGCGACCCGCTGCTCGCCAGGATGGCCGAGGTGCGGGCCCGGTACGGCGGCAGCGTGGTGGCGCTGATGGAGGTCGACCCCGACCAGATCCACCTCTACGGCTGCGCGGCCGTCCGGCCGACCGGTGGCGGCGACACGGTGCGCGTCACCGACCTCGTGGAGAAGCCCGCCCCGGGCGAAGCGCCCAGCAACTACGCCGTGATCGGCCGGTACGTACTCGACCCGGAGATCTTCGACGTGCTGCGCCGCACGGCGCCCGGTCGCGGCGGCGAGATCCAGCTCACGGACGCCCTGCGCGAACTGGCGGTGCGCGAGGACGCCGGCCCGGTGCACGGCGTCGTCTTCTCCGGACGGCGCTACGACACGGGCGACCGGCTCGGCTTCCTCCAGGCGACGGTCCGCCTCGCCTGCGAACGCGAGGACCTCGGGCGGGACTTCCGCGCCTGGCTGGGGGAGTACGTGGCGCAGGAGCTGCTCGTCCCGGTCGGCTGAGCCGCACGGGGCGCGTGTGGTGTGCGACCGCGCAAGGTGCACGGTTGCACACCACAACGGGCGGTCCTCTTGGGCAAGTTGCCAAGGTCGTATCCGGCAGGCCCTGCCAGGGCGGCATACCGAACGGTATCTACGTAATCTCGTTGTCGTGCCCGATCCGGCCGGAACACCGACGGACGCAGGGCGACCTGACACCCGACCACACCACCACCCGAGGGGGTGCGCCCGCCCATGTCCACGCCCACGTCCACGTCCACGCCCCTGAACGAGGGTCCCCTGCACGAGGCGGTGGACCGGCGTGTGGACCAGCGTGTGCACCGGATCCCGGTCGACGACCTGCTGCCCGCCGACTCACCGCGCACCGGGGGCGAGGACCTGGGACACGCCCAGGCCCTCGCGGCCTGCGGCGACCCGCTGCCCCCGATCGTGGTGCACCGGCCCACCATGCGGGTGATCGACGGCACGCACCGGCTGCGGGCCGCGCGGTTGCGCGGACAGCGCCTCATCGACGTGCGGTTCTTCGACGGCAGCAGCGAGGACGCGTTCGTCCTCGCCGTCGAGTCCAACACCCTGCACGGCCTGCCGCTGACCCTCGCCGACCGGACGGCCGCGGCGGCGCGCATCCTCGCCGCCCACCCCCAGTGGTCGGACCGGGCCGTGGCGTCCCGCACCGGGCTCGCCGCCGCGACCGTCGGCGCGCTGCGCCGGCGGACGGCTCCACCGGACGAGGCCGCCACCCACCGGATCGGCCAGGACGGCCGCGTCCGCCCGCTCAGCACCGCCGAGAGCCGCAGGGCCGCCGCCCGCCTCATCGCCGAGGACCCGGGCGCGTCCCTGCGGGCCATCGCGGAGCGCACGGGCCTGTCGCCCGGCACGGTCCGTGACGTACGGCGGCGGACCGGCGACGGCGAGGACCCGGTGCCGCCGCGCCAGCGCGAGGCGGAACGCAAGGCCGTCCCGGAGCAGGCCCCGAGGGTGTCCGCCGCACTCCCCACGTCGGGTGACGGCGGGCCCGGTCAG
This sequence comes from Streptomyces sp. NPDC003036, assembly GCF_040611175.1. Taxonomy (NCBI): domain Bacteria; kingdom Bacillati; phylum Actinomycetota; class Actinomycetes; order Kitasatosporales; family Streptomycetaceae; genus Streptomyces; species Streptomyces sp. NPDC003036. The sequence continues at coordinate 270,267 of NZ_JBEXNO010000002.1, forward strand.
GGGCTGGAGGCCCTGGTCAGGAACCTCTGCCAGGACCCGGCGCTCCGGCTGAGCGACGCCGGACGCCTGCTCCTGCGGATGTTCGACGTCCAGGTGGCCGGTACCCGCCGGCGGCAGCAGATCCTCGCCGCCGTGCCGGCGCACCGCGCGGCCATGGTCGCGGCGGCCGCCGACCAGTGCGCCGCGGTCTGGCGGGACTTGGCGATCAGGATGCGCTCCCGCTCCGGCGCGGAGGGCGGTGACACCTGATGTCCGCCGCGCCGCGCCGCCCAGAAGCTTCCCCCCGGAAGACCCCCCAAGACAGTGCCAGAAGTGCCCAGAGAGGAACGTCCCCATGTCGGTTATTGATGATGTGAAGTCGGTTGGTGAGGGGAGGACTGTCGGTCCGCCTCGGATGACGGGCCGGCAGCGGCTGGTGCTGGTGGTGTTGCTGGTCGCGCAGTTCA